>NZ_JBEZGQ010001032.1:0-2870 GCF_040650095.1 Actinoplanes sp. NPDC048791
CAGCCGGCCCGCACCGCCCGGCGGCGCAGCACCCGCCTGCGGCCCCCCTCGACCAGCCGCTCCACCTGAAGCTTCGTGGCCGGCACCTCGACCGCCTGCAGCCGTTCGCGTACGTCCTGCTCGCCCATCATGATGCGTCCCTCATTCCCTGCGCGATGCTGACCTGGCGTTCCGGGCCGAGCGCGGCCCGCAGGCTGGCCAGTCCCCGCGCGCACTGACTCTTGACGTTGCCCACCGAGCACTTGAGCGCCTCGGCGGTGGCCTCGACCGACAGATCGTCGAAGTAGCGCAGTACCACCACGGCCCGCTGGCCCTTCGGCAGCACCCGCAGCGCCGTCATCAGCGCGTCCCGTTCGACGACGCCGTGGTCGGCTGCCTGGACCGTGGCCGCGTGCGCCGGTACGTCGCCCAGCCGCACCCGGGACCACCGCAGCCGCCGTTCGTCGAGGTAGCGCCGCACGAGAATGCTGTGCACGTACGCGTCGACGTTGTCCGCCGCGGTGACCCGCTTCCACTGGGTGTACAACGCCGTCAGCGTGGCCTGGACGATGTCGTCCGCCCGGTGCGCGTCGCCGCAGAGCATGTACGCAGTCCGGTGCAATCGCGACAATCGCCCCGTCACGTACTCGATGTATTCCCGTTCCTGATCGGGCCGCATCCCGCTCCCTTCGCCGGCCACCTGCACCCACCTGTCGCGGACCGCGGCCCGAAAGGTTGCATGAGCGTACGAAGCCGACGCACGGCCGGAAGTAACCAGCAAACTATCGGAATGTTTCGGCGTTGACACCGAATGTTTCACGCTATTACGTTGACGTGGTCTCGTCCGCCGACGGCTCCTGGGGGCCGGACGCCAGAAGGGCTCTGCCGAACATGACCTTCGTCCTGCATGTGGCGACCAGTGGTTCCGACGACGCCGACGGCTCGGAGAAGCAGCCGTTCCGCACGATCAACCGGGCCGCGGCCGCGGCCCGCCCGGGCGACACGGTCGTCGTGCACGGCGGCGAGTACCGGGAGTGGGTGACGCCCCCGCGCGGCGGCCTGAGCGACACCCGCCGGATCACCTACACCGCCGCCGACGGCGAGCACGTGGTCATCAAGGGTTCGGAGCGGGTCACCGGCTGGGTGCCCGACGGCGGCACGGTGTGGCGGGCCGAGGTGCCGAACGCGCTGTTCGGCGGCTTCAACCCGTTCGCCGAGGAGGTCGCCGGCGACTGGATCGTCTACCCCGAGGGTGCGCCACCCAAGCACCTCGGCGACGTGTACCTCAACGGCCGCAGCTTCTACGAGGCCGGCGGCCGTGCCGAGCTCGACGACCCGCCGCTGCGCACCGAGGTCGTGGACCACTGGACCGGCCTGGCCGACCAGGTCCGGGACCCGGAGCAGACCCGGCTGGTCTGGTACGCCGAGGTGGGCGCCGAGCAGACCACGATCTGGGCCAACTTCCAGGGCGCCGACCCGAACACCGAACTGGTGGAGATCAACGTCCGCCGGTCGGTGTTCCACCCGCTCGTCCCGCACCTGGACTACATCACCGTGCGCGGCTTCGAGCTGGCCCAGGCCGCGTCGCCGTGGACCCCGCCGACCGCGGACCAGCCCGGCCTGATCGGCCCGAACTGGGCCAAGGGCTGGATCATCGAGGACAACGTCATCCACGACGCCAAGTGCTCGGCGGTCTCGCTCGGCAAGGAGGCGTCCACCGGGCACAACTACGCCACCGAGCGCGGCGACAAGCCCGGCTACCAGTACCAGCTCGAGTCGGTGTTCGCCGCGCGCCAGATCGGCTGGGACCGCGAGCACATCGGTTCGCACATCGTGCGCCGCAACACCATCTACGACTGCGGGCAGAACGGCATCGTCGGCCACCTGGGCTGCGTGTTCTCCACCATCGAGGACAACCACATCTACAACATCGCGCTCAAGCGCGAGTTCTACGGCTACGAGATCGGCGGCATCAAGCTGCACGCGGCCATCGACGTGGTGATCCGGCACAACCGCATCCACGACTGCTCGATGGGCACCTGGCTGGACTGGGAGACCCAGGGCACCCGGGTCACCCGCAACGTCTACTACCGCAACAACCGGGACCTGTTCGTCGAGGTCAGCCACGGCCCCTACCTGGTCGACCACAACCTGTTCGGCTCGCGCGCGTCGTTCGAGTCGTTCAGCCAGGGCGGCGCGTTCGTCGGCAACCTGTTCGCCGGCACGCTGCGCCTCGAGGCGGTGATGGACCGGGCCACGCCGTACCACCGGCCGCACAGCACCCAGGTCGCCGGCTACGCGTACATCCGGGGTGGCGACGACCGCTACGTCGGCAACGTCTTCCTCGGCGGCGACACCGCTGCCGCGTACGGCGACGGCGGCCAGGGCGGAAGCGAGCCGGGCTACGGCCTCGCGGGTTACGACGACTACCCGGCGTCCTTCGAGGAGTACATCGCCCGCATCCAGGCCCAGCCCCCGGGCGACCACCAGCGCTACCTCGACGTGCTACAGGCGGTCTACGCCCACGACAACGTCTACGCCGCCGGCGCCCGGCCGTTCGCCGCGGAGACCGACCCGCACGTGCTCGGCGACGCGACCGTGTCGGTCGTCGAGGAGGGCGACGCGGTCTACCTGGAGACGAACTTCCCGGCCGGGTTCGACCAGGCCCGCCTCGGCCCGGTCGGCGGCCGTGACCTGCCCCGCGTCCGCTTCGCCGACGCGGAGTTCGAGGAGCCGGACGGCAGCCCGGCGGTCATCGACCTGGACCTGACCGGCAAGCGGCGCAACCCCGGCGAGACCGCGGCAGCCGGTCCGGTCGCCGCGCTGACCTCGGGCGATTCCCGCGTACGGGTCTGGTGAAGTCATGAATCGGCGGGCCCGGCCACCTGGCC
>NZ_JBEZGQ010001033.1:0-2869 GCF_040650095.1 Actinoplanes sp. NPDC048791
GCTTGGGGGCGGGGATGACCCACGCAGCCCGTCAGGCTTGATGTCTGCGTGGGTCATCCCCGCCCTCAAGCCCTGTTGTGGTTCCGCTTGGTCGGTGCTGTCTTTCTCGGCCGCCTTCTCTGCCGCTTTGTCGGCCGCCGCTTTTGTCGGCCGCCTTTTCACCCGCCTTTCACCCGCCTTTCAGCCGCCCAGGATGGCTCTGGTGTTTTCCCAGCCTTCGAGGGCCGGGTCCAGGGTTGCCAGGTCGTAGGGGCCACGTAGCCGGCGCCACTCTGCAGTTGATTCGACGAGGCTGGGCTGCGGCGCGCTTCTGCGCACTGTCATGGGTGTTGCCGTGTCCAGGTCGGTGTCCGTGAGCCATTCCGGGACCGGGAGGTTGGTGGCGAGGGCCAGCAGGCCGCTTTCCTGGCCGGTGGGGGCCACTGCCACGGGTTTGCTGCTCAGGGGGCGTAGGAGCTTGCCCAGGATCATGCCGGGGACGTCTGCGGCGTCTGCGGCCAGGACTGCGGCTTGGTTGTAGCCGTCCTTCTCGGCCGCTCTGAGCACGGGCAGCACGGTGGCCGTGGGCACCTCGTAGATCGGCGTTCCCGGCCAAGCGATCTCGTGGGCCAGGTCAAGGTCGTCAGCGGTGGCCGCGATTGCCGGCTCGGCCTGGGCCAGCCGGGCCAGCAGGTCCACAACGTCTTCGGCCAGCGCGGCGCGCCATTGCTCGAGCCCGGTTCCGGGCGGGCTCCAGGTCACCGGATTCAGCAGCGCCACCACGACACGTTTGGTCACGACTCGAAGGCTAGCCCCGGCCCACCTCGGCCTCGGCACGCCCGTGGCCCGGCCGACGCCCAGCAGCCGGCCCGTGCCCAGCAGCCGACCCAAGCCCCGCGTCACGGCCCAAGCCTTGCGGCCTCGCGGCCCGCGGCCCGCGGCCCGGCGCAAGCCTGCGGCCCGACGGCGCGGTGCAAGCCCGGCAGCCCGACCCAAGCCGCGCGGCCCGGCAGCCCGGCGGAAGCCCGGCGGCTCGGTCCATGCCCGGCGGCCAGCGGCCCGGTGCAAGCCCAGTGGCCCGACCTAAGCCGCGCGGCTCGGCAGCCCGGCGGAAGCCCTGCGGCCGGCTGCCCGGTGCAGGCCCGGCAGTCGTCTGGCGGTCAGTCGTCGGCTAGGACGAGGCCAGTTGCGGCGGAGATGCCCTCTAGGTAGCCGCGAGCGCGCTCGGCCTTCGGGTAGCGGTTCACCAGGTCCCAGAACTTCGTGTTGTGGCTGGGGACGACCAGGTGCGCCAGTTCGTGCAGGAGCACGTAGTCGATCACCCAGTCCGGCATCTCCTGGATCCGGTGCGAGATGCGGATCGTGGCGTCGTCCGGGGTGCAGGAGCCCCAACGGCCGTTCTGGTTGGTCACCCAGCGGACGCTCGCGGGCACGATGTCCCCGGAGTGGTCCGGCAGGTAGCGGGTGATCAGGCGGCGGGCGCGCATCAGGAGTTCGCTGTCCGTGCGCCGGATGCGTTCCTCGCGGGCGGCCAGGCGCTCGAGCATCCGCGCCACCCACTCGGTCTCCTCGGCCCGGGAGAACCGGTCGGGGATCAGGACGACAACGCGCTCGCCCTCCCGGTACGCGGACACCGTGCGACGCCGGCGCTGGCTGCGCCGCACTTCGACGACAGGCTTGCGCGTCCTGGCCATTACCGGCTCGCGCGGCCCAGCTCGGGGTTCACATTGCGACGTTAATGTGTCAGGGCCAGGTCAGCGCAAGGGTACGAGAAACGACACGCTCCCAAAATGTGACCTACGCCCCAGTAAATCCGAAAAATATTTCTCCGCGCGCGCCGGGGCCGCCGGAAACGCCCACGGTATCCGAAGAAACGACCATACTCCGGCCGACCCAAACGTCCTGTTTCAGGCGATCTGGAGTAAATCGTCGGCGTGTCTACCCGTATGTGCCTAAAAAGGATCATCCCGCCCGGCACACTCAGGCCGTCGACGACACAGTCGACGCTGCGCTGACATGGAAAGGCCCCGACCTGGGTAGTGACCGCCCCGAGCGGGTGGCCACATTCACGTGGTCGCGGAGCGGTCCAGCGCCGAACACAGATCGCGGCCTGACGCCGCGAGCCAGGCACCGGGCCGACCCGGCTGACAACATGACGAGGAGGAATCGTGGCCGACAACACGTACAACGGCTACTGCGTGAAGTGCAAGGAGAAGCGCGACTTCCAGGGCACCGTCGAGGTCTCGAAGACCGGCATGAACATGGCCAAGGGCAAGTGCCCGGTCTGTGGCACGACGGTCAACCGGATCCTGGGCAAGGCCAAGGCCTGACCGCGCCTGACAAGCAAGGACGGGGGCGGCCACTTCGGTCGCCCCCGTCGGCTTTTGGACCCCGTGTCACCCGTACGGGTCCGTAACCAGTCACCGCCCCAACACGTTAAGTGATTGAGCCGCTTCCCCATCTGCCTGTGGATAACTCGCAGAATCCTGTGGATAACCCTGCCCTCAGGCGGTACTGGCCTGTGGACAACCAATCCGCTGTGCGCCGAGGTCGTGACACCGTGTCATGTCATGAGCCGTACGCCGCTACCCCGGCCCACCCTGCTGCCGGGACTCCCCCGCATCTGGCGCACCCCGCACACACTCCAGCTGGGCCTCGATCCGGCTCACGCCGTACTCCTCGATCTGCCGGAGCCGAGAGCGGCCCGCCTGCTCGACCTGCTCGACGGCTCCCGCTCGGAGCGGCTCGCCGTGGCCCGGGCCGGCGCACTCGGCCTGCCTCCCGACGAGGCCGCCGCCCTGCTCGACATTGCAGGACGCGCTCTCCCGGGGCCAGCGCGACGGCACGTTCCGCGCGGACGTGGACGCGCTGGACGTGCACATGATGATCA
>NZ_JBEZGQ010001034.1:0-2868 GCF_040650095.1 Actinoplanes sp. NPDC048791
GTCGGCTCCTTCCGCCACGACACTGCCCGCCACGATGGTCACCGGCAGCCGGCTGACCCTGCGGGTGCGCAACGCCGACAGCCAGCCGGTCGTGGTCACCGCCGTCCTGCAGCACGAGGCGACCGGCGTGAGCCGCAACGTCGACTTCGGACCGGTCGCCCCGGGTGAGCACCGGGCCCGCGCCCGGGTCAGCGGTTGCACCGCGGCGCCGGGATGCCGGCTGGTCCGCTGGCAGCTGTCGTCGCCGGCCGGCAGCGACGGCCGGCTCGGCCTGCCGTCCAGCAGCGCCGCGGTGACCATCCGCGGCCTGTCCCAGCAGGAGCCTTCCGCCGAGGTTCTGAACGCGGCCGCGCTGGGCGACCCGCGACGGTGGCGCCCGGACTTCTCGGCCGCGGCGATGGATGTCTCCGCCACCGCCGGCACGCTGACCCTGCGCATGGATCGCAACGAGAACGGTGGCAACTCGCCACTCGGCACCCGGGTGTTCGCGGTGGATGCCGCGCTGCCGCTGCCGGTCGTGATGGCCGGGGCGCAGCCACCGGCCTGGCAGTTCAGCGACGCGGTCGTCTACGCGTTAGGTGGTGCGCCCGTCCGGGTCCGGGTGGCCGGCACCGCGCCGGTGCTCCCGGTGGTCGGCGGGGCCGGGGTGCTGGTGGACCTGGACACCGCCCGGCGGATCGCGGCGGACTCGGATCTCGGTGGCACGTACCAGGTCTGGTTGGCCGCGGACGCCCCGCAGTCGGTGCTCACGGCGCTGCGGGCCGGCGGCCTGACCGTGCTCGACGACGCCACGGTGGCCGAGCAGGCCGGCCGGCTGGAGGACCAGGGCACCGCCGTCGGCGCGAGCTTCGCCATGCTGGCCGCGATGGTCGGCCTGCTGCTCGCCGCGGCGGCCGTCGCCGTGGCCGCGGCCGTCGAACGCGGCCCGCAGCTCGATCAGCTGTCCGCGCTGCGGCTGCAGGGTCTGCCGCTGCGCACGGCCGTCACCATCGGGTACGCCGGCAGCGCCGCCCTCGTGGTCGCGGGTCTGCTGGCCGGTCTGCTGGCAGCGGCCGTGGCCCGCCCCGCCGTCGGAGTCACCGTGCGGCCGTTCACCGACAACTGGACGTTGATCCCGCCGCCGGGTGCCCTCGGACCGGCCGCCCTGCTCGTGGCCGGGCTGCTCGCGCTGCTCACCCTCGGCGTGACCAGCTGGCTCGCCGTCCGCCCGCTGGTTCGTGACCTGCACGGGAGCAGCCGATGATGGCCCTGGTCCTGGCGATGGTGTGGAGCCGGCGTGGCCAGGCCCTCACCCTCGCGCTGCTCGCGATGGTCAGCGTCGCCGCCGCGGTCGCCGCGCCCGCGTACGTGCAGGCCGCCGACCGGGCCGTCGCCGCCGGGCAGGTCGAGACCTCCCTGCCCCGGGAACGCAGCCTGCAGGTCAGCAAGATCGAGGATGCACGGTCCGGGGAGGGTGACAGCCTCAGCTTCACCAACGTGGGCCCGGCTCTGGTCGCGTTCCCGGGCTTCAGCAACGTCTTCTCGGCCGAGTATCCGACGCTGGGTATCGAGCCGGACGTGAAGCTGCGGTCCCGGTTCGTCTACCGGCAGGACGTCTGCAGCCACCTGAGCATCGTGGCCGGGCGGTGCCTCATCGGTGAGGGCGAGGTGGTCATCGGCGAGCAGACCGCGCGGCGGCGGTCCCTGGCGCCCGGTGACGCCATCGAGCTGACGTACGCGGAGTTCAGTCAGGATCCGCGGACCCCGCGCTTCGAGCCGAAGGGGCAGCCCAAGCGGGTGACCGTGGTGGGCACGTACCGGGTGCCCGACCCCACGGCGGTGTACTGGGGCACGCACGGCTATTTCGCCGCGGACCCCGGACCGCGCGCGGGGGAGCCGGTGTTCGCCGACTCCGCCACGCTGTCCACGATGGACCACGGCAAGACGCAGCTCTCCATCGACAGTGCCGCCGGACCGGGCGCCCTGGACGTCGACAAGCTCGCCGGGGTCCAGGCCGCGCTGGACGGGCTGCGGGACATGACCATCAAGATCGGGGCGCCGATCCTGACCGAGACCGGCATCCCGGACCTGCTCGCGCGGATCGAGGCCGGTCGCGCCGCGGCCCGGGTGATCGTGCCGGTCATCGCCGTGCCGCTGGTCCTGCTCTCCTGCTTCGTCATCTTCCTGGCGGTCGGGTACGGCACCGAGGGCCGCCGCCCCGAGCTGGCCGTCGTGGCCCTGCGCGGCGCGCGCTGGTGGGAACGCTGGTGGCTGGCCACCGGCGAGAGCCTGGTCGCCATCGTGCTCGGCGCGTTGTTCGGTTGCCTGGCCGGGCAGCTGCTGGTGAACGCCATCGCGGCCGCGCGGTTCCCCGGAGTGGGCGTCGCCCCGGCCTTCTCCTCGCTGCGTTACGCCCCGCTGGCCGCGCTCGCCGCCGTCCTGGCCGCCCTGCTGGCCCAGCGCCGGCAGCTGCTCAGCCCGGTCTCGGCGTTGCTGCGCCGGCTGCCCGTCACCGGCCGCCGCCCGCCCGTCCTGGACCTGACGGTGGCCCTGCTGGCGATCATCACCGGGGTCCAGCTCAACCTGTCCGGCGACCCGACCGGGGCCGGCCTGTTCGCGCCCGCCCTGATCGTCTTCGCCTTCGCCCTGGTGGTGGGCCGGGCCCTGCTTCCGGTCGTCACCCGTTTCGCGGTCCGCGCGCTGCGCCGCGGCCGGCTCGGTGTGGCCCTGGCCGGCCTGCAACTGTCCCGCCGCTCCGGTGCCCGGGGCTTGTTCGCGATGCTGGTCGCGGCCGTGGCCGTCGCCGGTTACGCGGGCTGCGCCGCCGACGTGGGCGCCCGCGTCCGGGCCGTGCAGGCCACCCTGGGCTCCGGCGCCGACCGTGTCCTG
>NZ_JBEZGQ010001035.1:0-2866 GCF_040650095.1 Actinoplanes sp. NPDC048791
CCGGCTTTGCCTCATCCGGCCTGGCCCTGCGGCCGCACGCCCGGCTCGTGCGGCTCCTGCCGGGTCCGGCGCGGCTGCCGGCCGCCGGCTGACCGATTCGCCAGTCCTGGACAGTAATTTCCGAGTGGCCCGCATACCCGTCCTGACCAGCAAGTCCTTACCTCCACGGGCGACCCCGCCAAAGGTGATCTCCCCCTCCGCCGACCACCCCGCCGGAGCCCTCGCGTGTGTTGCATTTTTGTCGTACCCGGGGTGTACTCTCATTCTTAGTTAGAACGAGTGTTCGATTGGTTCGAACTCCTGTGCCAGTAGAACACCCGGCCTGACTACTCGGGAGCCGCGTTCGCGGCGGGGTTCCCGGATGCGGCGCCCGCGAAGTGCCGCATGCGAGGTCCGGGCATTCGCGGGTCCGGACCGGCACAAAAGGCAGGACCGTCGTCCGCTGTTCTCGACCCCCGAGCGGCGGGCGACGGACCCGCCGGCAAGTCCGGCCGGGTGTGGTGTGGGGAAGCTTCACACCCGGCCGGCTGCCACAACCGCTGTGTTCTTCCTCTTGCAGCGGATCGGTTCGACCAGCACGTCGGATGCGACACACGCGAGGAGACGACCATGGTGAGCAATCAGGCCCACCCGGTGCCCACTCTCAGACCGCCGAGCGCCTTCCCGGGCCCGATCCCGGGTCAGACGGCGAGCCCCGGTCCTCTGGCACACGCGCCCACGGCGGCGGCCCAGGCGGCGCCCACCGTCCCGGCCAACCTGCTGCCGAACCGCACCCCGGCCCAGCTGCTCGCCATAGCCCGCCAAGGCCTGGCGGAAGCGGCCGGCACCCGCCCGGACGGCCTGCGCTACGCGGCAGCCCACCTCGCGGCACTGCGCGCAGCCGCAGCGGTCCTCGCTGCCCGCGCCAGGCCGGCCGCGCCGACGAAGCGCAGCCGGGTGACGAGCGCCTGGTCCCTCCTGGTCCTGGTGGCACCCGAGTTCAGCGATTGGGCCAGCTACTTCGCCCTGGGCGCGACCAAGCGAGCCGCAGCCGAAGCAGGCATCCCCCGCGTGGTCAGTCCCCGCGAGGCGGACGACCTGCTACGCGCGGCGGAGCACTTCGTCTCCCTGGTCGAATCCACCCTCGGCGTGGCCTACCAGCCAACCCTCGAAGCCGCCTAGCGGCGGCCTAACGGCTGCCCTCCCGCCTCTGCCCCGGTCGTGGGGTGCTTCGGGCTGTGGTCGACCACCTCGGCCGGAAACCATCGCAGTCGGCTCCGGAATGGAGATCCGCGTGGCGGCGGCGCTCAGGGTGAGCGGGCCTGCTCGCCAGGTGCGGCCGGTCGCAGGCCGCCTCGATGGCACCCAGCAGTCATCGACGATCACCCGCCGGGTGGCGCAGAGACCGGTGAGCCTCCGTAACGCCTGCGGCTGCTGCTCGTAGCTGCGGCTCGGGCTAAGCGGATCCGGCTGGCGGCGGCGTGGCGGCGGCTGTTCGACACGGGCTCCTGCCGCACCGCCTGGGTGCTGCTAGCGGTGGGTGAGGGCCTTCCAGATCGCCGGTGGCAATACCTCGTTCGCGGCGTCGCTTCGGCGGGGTCGTGACGATAAAGATCAACTTCAATGCACGTGTACAAACGGGGCGGACAATGGCCGGGCGCATGATCAACGGTGCTGCGGCCCTTGCTGAGCTGGTCCGGCCGGCCAGCGACACCGGCGATTTCGGGACGCACCGGGTACTGCCGGTCCTCCCCGAACTGAGCAGTCTCCTGCCGAGCCGGGGCCTGCGCCGCGGAACCACCATCGCGATCGGCATCACCCCCGGCCCTTCCGTCCATCAAGGCGCCCTCCCCACCCCATCGCCGCCACCCGCCGGCCCCCACGAGCGCGAAGCCTCCGCCCGCCGCGGCTCGCCAAGATCCGCATCCGACCCGCAAGAAGTCGCGACCTGGCCAGGCGGCAGAGCGCCCGAGACCGACGCCGTCGGCAGCGCATCAACGAATCCGCCGGACGGCAGAGGACCAGAGATCGACGGTGCTGGCAGCAGATCTATGGCTGGGCCAGGCGGGAGAGGCTTCAGGACCGACGGTGCCGGCGGTGGATCCGCTACCCGGCCCGACGCGATGACCAGCGGTCCGGGCGGCCCGTTCCCGAACGAGTCGGGCGCGCGAGGATCCGCGAAAGCGGCGGCCAGGAGAGGATCCACGGCCGATCGTTCCTCCTCGCTGCGGAGCGCACCGCCCATCCCCGGCGCCACCATCCGGGGCGGCGGCGCGGTGCAGCCCGGAGGCGGAAGCACCTCTCTACTCCTGGCTCTGCTCGCCGCCGCCTCCAACGCCGGTTCCTGGTGTGCCGTCGTCGGCGTACCCACGCTCGGCGCGCTCGCTGCCGCGGAGAGTGGGATCGCCCTGGATCGGCTTGCGCTTGTGCCTGATCCCGGTCCCGAGTGGCCCACCGTCGTCGCCGCGCTCATCGATGGGGTGGATGTTGTTGTTGTCGCCGTACCGGGGCAGGTTTCGGTTTCGATCACCAGCCGGCTCGTCGCCCGGGCCCGGCAGCGGGGGTGTGTGCTTGTGCCCTATGGGCGGTGGGACGGCGCGGATGTGACGCTGCAGGTCACCCAGGGCCGGTGGGAAGGCCTCGGCGCGGGGCACGGCCGGCTGCGTCGGCGCAAGGTCACCGTCGTTGCCCGGGGCCGGGGTACGGCGGCCCGCCCCAAAGAGATCACCATGTGGATGCCGGGACTCGCCGTCGTACCCCCGCACGACCCCACGCCCGGCACCCGATCCCGGCCCGCCGCTGTCCTCCCGGCCGCCGGCCAGCCCGCCGAAGCCGAACGCGATGCCCAGCAGCCATCGCCGGCTCCTGGCGTTGAGGGCGCGACAAG
>NZ_JBEZGQ010001036.1:0-2856 GCF_040650095.1 Actinoplanes sp. NPDC048791
GGCGGCCACCGCGGCGGTGGTGCCGCCCCCAAGCCCCCCAAGCGCAAACACCAAAGAAGTGAAACCCAGGACGCCCACCGCCAATCAACAAGCACACTGACCGCCCCGGGCAGCTCAAATGAACCGAAGAACAGAAGCCACCCAAACCCCATCATGAAGCTCGAGCCGAAGGGCCAAGGCATGAGTCCGCTCACCCAGCAGAAGAACGGCCGCCGCCTCCACCGCCCCCTCCCGCGGCTCGCATAGCCGAAGCCGAACCACCGCAGCAGGAGCAGGCCGCCGGGCACGAGGAGCCCGGCCGGCGGTGCGGGCTTGCCGGGCCTCGCTTACCCGCCGAGCCCCCGCCAACCCCTGAGCCACCACATTCGCCGCTTCGCGAGGTTGGGACAGGCTCCGCAGATGGGCCGCCGGGCGGTAGCCGTTCAGCACCTCGACGCACATGCCCACGAACCGCCGGACCGCCATCTTCGCCTCGGCTGACGCGCCGGTCACCACGGTCCGCCGCACCGGCGGAGAGGGCGGCTCGGCTGTGTGCTGCGGGGGGACCGCCCAGTCGAGGGCCAGCTGGTGCGGCGACGGCCAGGTGTGCGGGTCGCGTTCGTCGTCGAACGGGGGTTCGTGGCGTGGTGCCGGCCGCAGCCTGATCGCAGGCCTCGGACCTTGCCTTGTCACCTCGACCGTCGACATGGGCATCCGCCAATCCTTGCGTTTGCTTCCGTTTGCCTACGACGACGAGTGTGGCGGGACGCGTCGAGGTACGTCAATGGCGGGCCTCAGCCCTGTGGACAACGGAAGCGACTACTCAGTGTCGCGGTCGGACAGCGGGTTCTCTTCCACCCACGACGCCGTCTCGGCGTACTTCTGTTCGATGTACTGCTCGAGTTTGGCGCGTTCCACGCGCCACTGGCCGCGGCCGCCGATCTTGATCGCGGGCAGTTCTCCCTTGCGGACCATGTGGTAGACCTGCGAGTCCGAGACGTTCAGCTCGGCCGCCACGTCGGACAGCAGCATGAACCTGGACTCCACGCCTGATCTCCCTACGCCGGTCGGTCCGGCCTCAGTTTGCCACCGTTTGACTACGACGGCTGATTCTGGTCCCCAGGCGCGAGGGCGCGGCCCGGCAGCGGGCTTGAGTAGACCACGCTCGTGGTGACCGCGCCGAGGCCGGAGATCCGCCCGGTGACCTCTTCCAGGTGGCGCATCGAGCGGGTCAGCACCTTCAGCACGAAGCAGTCCTCGCCCGTCACGTGGTGCGCCTCGATGATCTCCGGCGTGGTGTCCAGCAGTGCGTGGAACGGCCGGTAGTTCCCCGTCGGGTAGCGCAGCCGGACCATCGCCATGATCTGCATACCGACGCGTTCCGGGTCCACCACGGCGCGGTAGCCAGCGATCACCCCGGCCTCTTCCATCCGGCGGACGCGTTCGGCGACGGCGCTCGGTGACATGGCCACCACCCGGGCCAGGTCCGCGTACGAGGCCCGGCCGTCGCGCTGCAATTCCTCGAGCAGGCGCCAGTCGGTCCGGTCGATCGTGGGATCAACGGCCATGGCCGAAAACTACCGTTGATTCGAGCGCGTTGCCAAGTACAGACCGTGGATAGGCTCTGCTGGTGCCGGGCTCTGGAAAATAGGTTTGGGCCATGATGACTCCTGCGCGAGCGGCCGAGATCTTCGCCGAGCGTCTCGCCACCGAGACCGATGTTTCCGACGTCCAGGCCGCACTGAGCACCGGGGCACCCGGCTTCGTGCTCATCGATTCCCGGTCGACCGCCTCCTGGGAGCAGGGCTACATCCCGGGCGCCCTGCACCTGCCCACCGCCGACATTGCCAAGCGCGCCGCCGAGCTGCTCGACCCGTCCGTTCCGGTCGTCACGTACTGCTGGGGTCCCGGCTGCAACGGCGCGACCAAAGCGGCCCTGGCCCTCGCCCAGCTGGGGTATTCGGTCCGCGAGATGCTCGGCGGCGCCGAGTACTGGGTGCGAGAGGGGTTCGCCCTGCGTACCCCGGACGGGGAGGTGGCCCGGGACGCCGACCCGCTGGTATCCCCATGCGGGTGCTGACCGTCTGCTGAAAACGCCGAAAGGGACACGACCAGTGGAACTGCCCTTCCGGTAGCCTCCCCGGCGGTGTACTACGGGGACGGTCAATCGCAGGGGGAACAGTGCCGATCACCGATCTGGTCCGGGTGTACGTGCCGGCCACCGTACCGATGCTCGCCGAGATGCGGGCGTCCGGGCAGCTCGGCGCGGGACCGACGGTCGCGCATGCCGTGACCCCGGCGCTGCGCGAGTGGTACGCCGAGGGCGACGAGGAGGAGCTGGAGTACGTGGCCTTCACCCGCGCCGCCCAGGCCGCCCTGCAGCTGCTGCGGCACGACCCGAAGGCCCCGCGCCGGCGGGTGGTCGTCTCGGCCGACGTGGCCTCGACGGCGCTGGTCCGCGAGGACGTCGAGCTGGGTTCCAGCACCGTGCGCCTGCCGCAGGCGGTGTCCCTCAAGGAGGTCGCGTCGATCCACCTCGACGGTGAGAGCGCCGCCGAGGACATCGGCGCCGCCGCCGACGTGGTCGAGGAGGCCCTGGCCGGGGATCCCGACGCCCAGTTCACGGTGGACGGGGCCGAGGATCACGAGCTCGAGTGGTACGCGGTCACCGAGCTCGACGAGCTGCTCTGATCGGGTCAGTCGTCGTGCCGCGCCGGTACGGTCTGCGGCTCGTCGGCCCGCGCGGTCTCGCCGGATCCGGCCGCTTGTCCGTCCCGGGCGGGCGGTTCACTCCCGGCCGGCACCTTCTCGTCGGGGCCGGCCGGGCGCTCGTCCCCCGCCGGCCCCGCGCAAACCGAGGGGGGGCCGGCCAGCCGG
>NZ_JBEZGQ010001037.1:0-2844 GCF_040650095.1 Actinoplanes sp. NPDC048791
CCGACCTGGTCGTCATCACCGACGACAACCCGCGCACCGAGGACCCGGCCGGGGTCCGTGCCGCGGTCCGCCAGGGCGCCGAGCAGGCCGGCGCGGCCGCGAAGATCATCGAAGTGGCCGGCCGCCGGGCCGCGATCGACGAGGCGGTACGCCTGGCCGGTCCCGGCGACGTGGTGGCCGTCCTGGGCAAGGGACACGAGCGAGGCCAGGAGGTGAACGGCGAGGTGCTGCCGTTCGACGACCGGATCGAGCTGGCCGCGGCGCTGGCCGTACGCGCGGGCGGTGCCGCTTGATCCGGATGACCCTGGACGAGATCGCCGAGATCACCACCGGCCACCTCGTCAACGCCGACCCGGCCGCCACCGTCACCGCGGCGGTCGAGTACGACACCCGGGCGTTGCAGCCCGGCGGACTCTTCGTCGCCTTCGCGGGTGAAAAGGTCGACGGTCACGACTTCGCCGCAGCGGCCGTCGCCGCCGGTGCCGTGGGCGTGCTCGGCACCCGTGACACCGGACAGCCCGGGATCATCGTCGACGACCCGCTGCGGGCGCTGGCCGCGCTGGCCACGGTGGCCGTACGGCGGCTCCCGGAGCTGACGATCGTCGGGCTCACCGGCTCGTCGGGCAAGACCACGACCAAGGACTACATCGGGCAGCTGCTGGCCCGGCTCGGCCCGACCGTGGCGCCCGCCGGCTCGCTCAACAACGAGCTCGGCTTCCCGTACACGGTGCTCAAGGCGGACCCGGCGACCCGGTTCCTGGTGCTGGAGATGGGCGCCCGGGGGATCGGGCACATCCGCTACCTGACCGACATGACCCGGCCCCGGATCGGTGTGGTGCTCAACGTGGGCGCCGCGCACATCGGCGAGTTCGGTTCCGTCGAGGGCACCGCGCAGGCCAAGGGCGAGCTGGTCGAGGCGCTCGGCGAGGACGGTGTCGCGGTGCTCAACGCCGACGACCCGCTGGTCGCTGCGATGGCGTCGCGCACCGCGGCCCGGGTGGTGTTCGTGGGCGAGTCCGAGACGGCCACCGTACGGGCGGTCGACGTGACGCTGGACGAGCGCGGGCGGGCGGCGTACACGTTGATAACCCCCGCCGGGTCGGCGCCGGTGCGGCTGGCCGTGACCGGCCGCCACCAGGTCGGCAACACCCTCGCCGCCGCGGCCGTCGGGCTGGAGGCCGGGATGGCGCCGGCCGCCGTGGCCGCCGCGCTGGGTGAGGTCGGCGTCGTCTCCGGCCGCCGGATGGACGTCTTCGACACCCCGGGTGGCGTGACAGTCATCGACGACTCGTACAACGCCAACCCGTCGTCGACCGCCGCGGCGCTGCGGGCTCTCGCCGCGCTCGGGGAGGGCCGGCGCACCACAGCTGTGCTCGGTTACATGGCCGAGCTCGGTCAGTTCGAGACTTCGGGACACGAGGAGGTCGGCCGGCTCGCCGCCGAGCTGGGAGTCGACAGAGTGATAGCGGTCGCGGACAATGCCGCCCCGATCCTCGACGGCGCGGCAACGGTGCCCGCCTGGAAGGGTGAGGCGGTGCTCGCGGCCGACCAGGCGGCGGCCGTCGCGGTGCTGCGGGGCGACCTGCGGCCGGGCGACGTCGTGCTGGTCAAGGGATCGCGGTACCGGACGTGGGAGGTGGCCGACGCGCTGCGCGCGGATCCGGCCATGCAGGAGGTAAGCCCGTGAGGGCAGTCATCGTCGCGGCCGCGGTCGCGTTCATCATCTCGCTCTTCGGCACTCCGCTGGCCATCCGCGTGTTCACCGCGCTGAAGGCCGGCCAGCCGATCCGGGCCGTAGGCCCGGCCAGCCACCAGGGCAAGAAGGGCACCCCGACGATGGGCGGGGTGGCGTTCATCTTCGCCACCGTGCTGGCCTACGTGGCCGGGCACATCGCCCTGACCACGCTGCCGTCGGAGCAGATCGCCCAGGTCCAGCCGACGATGACGGCGCTGGTCCTGCTCGGGCTGTTCGTCTTCTGCGGCGCCGTCGGCTTCCTCGACGACTTCATCAAGGTCCGCCGGCGCAACTCCGCCGGGCTCAGCGCCAAGGGCAAACTGCTCGGCCAGCTGCTGGTCGGCGGCGGCCTGGGCGTCGCGGCGCTGTACGTGCCCAGCACCAACGGCCAGACGGTGGCGAGCGAGCACATCTCGTTCATCCGCGACATCAGCTTCCTCGACGTCGGCAAGGTCGGCTCCGTGCTGGTCTTCGTCTTCGTCATCATGTCGATGTCCAACGGCGTCAACCTCACCGACGGCCTGGACGGGCTGGCCACCGGCGCGTCGATCCTGGTGCTGGGGGCGTACGGGCTGATCGGGTTCTGGCAGTACCGGCACTGGTGCGGTGACGACACGTACGTGGCCAACCCGGCGAACTACTGCTACGAGGTCCGCGACCCGTTGGAGGTCGCGTTGATCGCGGCCGCGGCGGCCGGCGCCTGTGTCGGCTTCCTGTGGTGGAACACGTCGCCGGCCCGGATCTTCATGGGCGACACCGGCGCGCTGGGCCTGGGCGGCCTGATCGGCGGGCTCGCGATGGCGACCCGGACGACGCTGCTGTCGATCATCATCGGCGGCCTGTTCGTCATCATCACGATGTCCGTGGTCATCCAGATCATCTCGTTCAAGACCACCGGCAAGCGGGTCTTCCGGATGTCACCGCTGCAGCACCACTTCGAGCTGGCCGGCTGGAGCGAGGTCAACATCGTGGTCCGGTTCTGGATCGTGGCCGGGATCTGCGTGGCCATCGGTCTGGGCCTGTTCTACAGCGACTTCCTCGCGGTGATGGGATAGATCTCTCGCGACACGCCAGCTTCGCATCCCGGGGCTGGCGTGTCGCGCCACCAT
>NZ_JBEZGQ010001038.1:0-2839 GCF_040650095.1 Actinoplanes sp. NPDC048791
TCGTGCTCGTCGCCCTCGCCGCCCTCGCGCTGGCCTGCGAGGGAGCCGGAACTGCCGCCCCGCGGCCGGCGTCCAGGTGGCCAGGGCGGCCGACCCGTCGACGACGACCGCGTCGTCACGGCGGCTCTTGCCCCGGCCCTTGACGCTCGGGGTCGTCGTCGGGACCAGCTTGCCGACCGGCTGGATCTTGCCGGTGCCGGTGCCGGCCTGCGACGCGAAGTCCTTGCGGCGGTTCAGCCGCACGGAGAGGCGGACGGCCAGGCCGACCAGCACGAGCAGGATGCAGATGATGTAGGAGACGATGACCCACGGCTTGGCCTGGCGCCCGGCGCCCAGACCGTGCAGCAGGGCGATCGGCCACATCAGGTACGAGATCGCGTGGATGCCCCGCCACATCCAGGGCTTGCCCTTGCCGACGAACCGGGACCGGGCGATACCGGTCCACATCACCATCACCATGATGTAACCGGAGATGGTGCCGAAGCCGATGAGCATCGTCTTGTAGGGCGCCAGGAACGGGATGAACACGTCGATCACGCCGATGTAGTTCATCGCCACCTTCGTCCACACGTGGAAGAAGAGGGCCACGACCGCGATCACGCCGGTGGTGCGGTGCGCGGACTGCAGCAGGACCCGCTGGCGGATCGACAGGACCAGCCGGTCGGTGGCGACCAGTCCCACCATGATGGTGATCGAGAGCGCCACGAGTGCGACGACGCCCACGTAGAACTCGGTGTACGCGAAGACGTACACGTACGCTTTCTGGCCGGCCGGGGTCAGCATCGCGGCGGCCCAGAGCGCGGCGAGGACGGAGACGCCGAGCACCGCGTAGGTGATCATCGACGGCGGTGTCCGGCCGCCGGTAGCGCTCATCGGGACGTCCACACGACTGGCGGATCGCTGGTTCATCTTCGTCCGGGCCATAACTCCTCGTTCTCCGCAGCGGTACGGCGTCCGTCCTGGGCGGTCGGGACGCCGGCATCCGTGGGGGGTGCCCCGCGCTCGTTACTGTCGGGCCGGTCTACCGGCGGCCTGCCCTTCCTCACCCTGAGTGAAAGCCGGTCTCCTGCCCTCCCCCATCTACGTGTGCGGCCGGGGTTCGGATGAACGTTCGGGAAGTTCTTTGCGGCGAAGTTTGCGCGGGCATGCTACCGATCTCGCCCGGAAGTGCTCTGACCAGGCAAGACACTGCCTGGAAACCCGAGGCTAAGGCAAAAATAAAGTGTTATCGAGGTGGGAATCACCGGTCCGGGGTGAACCTTTCGCCCGGCCCTCCCGAACTACCTCACGTGCGTGCAAGTTGACGCCATAGCGTGAGGAGATGATTGCTGTGCGGCATCGCGCTGCTCTGCTGTGCGCCATCCTGGCCGCCACGGCCGCGACCCTGATCATGCCCGGCCGGGCTTCCGCGGTCGAGCCGGGCTTCCAGGTCGAGATCACCGAGCTGCCCCGCACCTTCACCGCCGGGGCCGACGCGCGACAGGTCACCGTGGTCGCCACCAGCGAGCAGAACCGGTGTGTGAAGGTGCGCTGGTCGCTGCTGCTCGAGGTGGACGGGCCGGGCCTGGACGAGGTGGAGGTGGCCCGCGACGAGGACGGCGACTTCCCCGTACAGGTGCAGAACGTGGCCGCCGGCACCGCCCGGATCACCGACGTGCAGCTCGACCCGGGCCTGCTCTGCCGGGGCCGTACGGTGACCGCCCGCTACCAGATCGCCTTCGACGACGAGGCCGAGCCGGGCCGGGTCACCTTCCGCGCGCAGGCCTTCAACGCGGGCCGCACCCTGCTGCAGGAGACGAGCTCACGCAGCGAGGTCAAGGGCGAGCGGGAGGAGCCGGAGGAGAGCGAGTCGCCCAGCCCCTCGGCCAGCCCGTCACCGAGCGAGTCCGCCGAAGCGGAGGAGGCGGACGACGAGGCCACCGCCGAGCCCGAACCCACCGACACGGACGTGGACGTCGCTGCGGTGCCGACCGGCAGCAACAGTGGCACTCCCAGCCTGCTGGGGGCCGGCCTGATCGTCGGCGGGATCCTGGTCTTCCTCGGGGTGGGCCTGCTGCTGCGGCTGCGCATGCGGGGCCGGGCGCCGAAACACGGCACCGAACTGCCGACCGGCTTCTACCCCACCAACTGATCTTCCTCCACAACTTCCTGGGGTAAACCTGCGGAAGACTTAGGCCGCAGTTAAGGGACCGTCGCGGACGGTAGCCCTAGGGTGGGTCGGGCGCTACCCCCTACTGTGGAGGATCCTTGAAGACCAAGACTGTCCGTATCTCGGCCGGGGTCGGCGCTGCCGCGCTGGCGCTCGTCGGTGTCTCCGCCGGCGCCTCCTTCGCGGACGACCAGCCCGCCCCCGTGACCGCGGCGAGCGCGGCGGACCGGTTCCTCGGCGGCGCCGCCCCGGTGCCGGCCAACCTCGTTCCCCCGCCCGGCAACACCCTGACCTCGGTCTTCAAGGCCAAGGGGGTGCAGGTCTACGGCTGTACGGACACCAAGTGGACCCTGATCGAGCCGGCCGCGTCGCTGACCGGCATCTCCCTGAACCCGGTCAAGGTGGCCTCCGCGCTGCACTTCCGCGGCCCGAGCTGGCAGTCGCCCGACGACGGCTCGCTGGTCGAGGGCACCGGTCCGGTCTCGGCGCCGTCGGCGACCCCGAACAGCATCCCGCAGCTGCTCGTCACGGCGAAGGCCAGCCGCGGCCCCGGCGTCTTCGGCGACGTCACCTTCATCCAGCGCCTGTCCACGGTCGGCGGCGTCGCCCCGGCCACGGCCTGCACCACCGGCGCGACAGCCTCGGTGTCGTACCAGGCGGTCTACCGCTTCTTCAAGAAGAGCTGACCAC
>NZ_JBEZGQ010001039.1:0-2837 GCF_040650095.1 Actinoplanes sp. NPDC048791
ACATCTGCAGCTTGCGCAGAACGTTCGACACGTGAGTTTCCACAGTCTTGATGGAGATAACTGTGCTACCCGGCCCGAGGTGGCGGGATAACCGAAGGGTGCCCCGGATCGCCCCGGTAAACCAGATCCCCAGCGGGGTCAGAGGAACTCGCTGCGGTAGGTCCCGGCCAGTTCCCCGGCCCGGCGGCGCTGGTCGGCGAGCTCGTCGGCCGACAGCTGCGGCGGCGGCGCGTCCCAGCCGGCGACGATCGTGCCGACCTTGGTGAAGTACTCCTCCTGCCCGGCCGGGGTGCACATGCACAGCATCCGGGCCGGCGCGCCGGAGCTGTTGCGGAAGTTGTGCGGCGCGTTGGCCGGGATGTTGATCGTGGAGCCGGCCTTCACCAGGTGCTTCTCGCCGCGGAAGGTGAACTCGATCTCTCCTTCGAGGATCGTGAACATCTCCTCGAAGTCGTGCCGGTGCGGCGGCGGGCCGCCGCCGTCGGGTACGCGCATGTCGATCAGGCAGTACCGGCCGTCGGTCTGCTCGCCGGTGATCAGCATGGCGTACGTGTTGCCCACCAGGGACACGAACGTGGTTGCCGGGTCGTCAGGATTCGCCACGGTCAGCGACCGGGCCGGATCGTCGTCGGGAATCATCGCTGGCCTCTCGTTGCCGGTTCTGCTTCGATCATCTGCACGCATCGTGCGATGATCAGCAGCTTGATCGTCTGGCCCATCTCAGGCGGCCACCGTGACGGTGACTTTGCCGCTCGGCAGTGCGCCGGTGGCGGCCCGGGCGTGCAGGGCGGGCAGGTCGGCCAGCGGGACCCGCTCGGCGATGTCGATGTGCAGCCGGCCCGCGTCGACCTGGCCGGCCAGCTGCGCGAGCTGATCGGTGTCGCTGCGGACGAACAGGTTGATCCCCGCCACGCCGCGCTTGTCGTCGGAGGGCGCGGGCATCCACACGGTCGTGTTCACCAGGGTGCCGCCGTCGCGGATGACGGTGACGAGTGCGCCGAGCTGCGCGGGGTCGACCGGGGCGAGGTTGAGCACGACGTCGACCGGCTCGGTGACCCCGGCGGTGACGTCGGCGCCGGTGTGGTCGATGACCTGGTCGGCACCGGCCGCCTCGACCCGCCGGATGCTGTGCGGACCGGCCACCGCGATGACGTGGGCGCCGGCGCTCTTGGCCAGCTGGACGGCGTAGTCGCCGACCGCTCCGCCGGCGCCGTTGATCAGCACGCGTTGTCCGGCGGTCAGCTTGGCGTGCTCGAACAGCGCCTGCCAGGCGGTCAGGCCGACGACCGGCAGTGCGGCGGCGTCGGCCAGCGGCACGGTCGTGGGCGCCGCCGCCAGAACCTCGGCGGGCGCGATCACGTATTCGGCGGAGGCGCCGATGCCGGTCATGGGCAGGAAGCCGATCACCTGGTCACCGACCGCGACGGTGTCGACGCCTTCGCCGAGGGCATCGACGGTGCCGGCCACGTCGATGCCCGGGGTGTGCGGCAGGGCGACGGGGATCGGGCCCTGCATGTTGCCGCCGCGGATGTTCGCGTCGATGCCGTTGAAACTGGTCGCGGCCACCCGCAGCCGGACCTGCCCGGCGCCGGGGACGGGCTGGTCGGCGTCCTCGTACCGCAGGACGTCGGGGCCGCCGAACTCGTGGAAACGCACTGCCTTCATGGCCGATCCTCACCTTCCGCAATTGCTTCAATTTCGAAGCACTCCCCGACCATAGCTGTGCTTCGAATTCGAAGCAAGAGAGTGAGACGTGACCCAGCCGACAGGACATCCCCTGCCCGACCACCCTGTGCCACGCGCCGGCCCGAACGCCACGGCCCGCGGTGCTCACTGCTGCTCAGCAGTGCCCACGCAGGTGAGGATGGTCAGGCCAGCCGGCGCAACAGGTGCTCGACGAGCCGCTCCTTGGCCAGGCCGAGCTGCCGCCGGTACGTGCCGTACGGCACGCCCAATCGCCTGGCGGCCGCCTGGTGGGTACGCGAGGCCGAGAGGTACGTCGCGGTGAGCGCCTCGTACGCCTTCACGCCCGCCGGATCGACCGGCAGCGCGTCGACCGCGGCCATGACGGTGCCACGCAGGTCCGCCACCGGATCGGTCGAACCCCGGGGCACGAGTCGCGTGTGCAGCAACACGCTGGTCGCGAACTCCCGCGGCACGTGCCACGTGCGCAGCGCCTCGCCCACGGCCTCGGCCAGCGCCTCCCGGGACAGGTCGCCGTCGGCGGACGTCGCGTCGGTCCAGCCGGCCTCGGGCACGACCCCGGTGCGGGCCCGGTCCCGCACCCACTGCTCGACCGGCTGCCGCCGCCAGTCCCGGCCGAAGACGTGCTGCTCCCGCCCGCCGACGTCCGTGGCCACGACCTCCTGCAACCCGGCGCTGGTGAGGTAGCCGCGGACCCGCTCGGCGTCCTCGACGACCGCGAAGCTCATCGCGCGTCCGCGGGCCCTCAGATCGGCGGCCACGGCGCGCCGTCCGATGAGATCCAGGAACGGTGACGGCCGCCCGGCCCGGCCGGACTGCATCGCGAAGCGCCGGACGCTCAGATGCTCATCCGGCCCGAGCGGGGCGACCTTGTCCACGAAATCCCACAGCGCCGCGATGACCGGGTCCGCCGCCCGGTCCTCCGACAGCGGCGCCTCCAGCTGCAGGAACGCCACGAACGCAACGGGTGCCGGCGAACCGGCGTACCGGTAGACGCGGAAGCCCTGGGGCCGCCGGCGCGCCCAGTGCGCGACCACCGCCGCCGCTGCCGGCCCCTCCGATTCCTGCGCCATGCGCAGCACGGCGGGCACGTCGGCCGGGTGCAGCGGGGCGTCCTCGACCTGGGGGTGCGG
>NZ_JBEZGQ010001040.1:0-2834 GCF_040650095.1 Actinoplanes sp. NPDC048791
CGGGCGGGGAGTGGCACGCCGGCGTCCGCGGTCGGCGGGAGCCCGCCGTCGCGAGGACGGCGCCTCCCCACGCGGCGCGGGACGTCGGTGGGTGGACAAACCATCTCCTCGTACTGCGGGGGCGCGGTGGGAGGGGGTTATGGGGTGACCACCTCCCACCGCGAGGTGGCCTGCCGGATCCGTGGTGTGGGGTTGTGCGTCGGGCTGCGGACCGGCCGGCCGGATGGGATCGGGGTAGAGCGTGCCAGCCCGGGAGCGCCAGGGGAACGCCTTTAATACAGATCTAAGCAATCGTTGTACCGTCCGGGTTGTTTCGCGGGGCACGGTGCGATGCGGCCGTTTTCTACGCGTCATCTGTGCGTTGATGCGGCCACTTGCGCTTCACCGGATCCCGTTCCCGGGCCAGTCGGCCGACCAGGCCGAAACGGTTCACCTGTTTCGGTGCGGCCTCGGCGTCGGCCAGCAGCATGACGACGCTGGCCCCGCCCATCGCGGCCCGGTCCAGGCTCACCGAGCCGCCGGTGGCCTGGGCCGCCCGCCGCGCGATGTCCAGGCCCAGGCCGGTCGAGCCCTGCTCGCTCTCGCCGCGGCGCAGGGCCTTCTCCGGGTCGTCGATGCCCGGCCCCGCGTCGTCGACCCGCAGCGCGACCCAGCCGTCGCGGCGGCTGATGCCCACCTCGAACGCGGTGCCCTGCGGGGTGTAGCGGAAGACGTTGCCGAGCACGGCGTCCAGGGCCGCGGCGAGCTCGGCCCGGGCCACCGGCACCGGGATGCGCAGGTGCGCGCCGACCACCCGGTACTGGCGGTCCTGGTCGCCGGCCAGCGCGGACCAGAAGACCATCCGGTCGCGGACCACCTCGCTGGCGTCGCAGAGCCCCTCCTCGGGCGCTGCGACCTGGGCGGCGACGGCCTGCCGGGTGGTGTTGATCAGCTGGTCGACCTCGCCCTCGAGGGTGACGATGGCCTGCCGGATGCGCCGGATCCCGCGCCGGCGGTCGAGCTCGGCCGCGGAGAACTCACCGATGTGGGTGTCGTCGGGGTCCAGTGCCTCGGCGTCCAGGCGCAGCACGGTCAGCGGCGTGCGCAGCCGGTGCGACAGGTCGGCGACCAGCTCCCGCTCGCTGGTGCGGGAGGTGACCAGGCGGTCGGCCATGCGGTTGAACGCGTACCCGGCCTCGGCCAGCTCGCGCGGGCCGGAGGGCTGGATGCGCACACCGAGGTCACCGCCGCCGACGGCCATCGCCGCGTGCACCAGGTTGCGCACCGAGGCCACCGCGCCGCGGGCCAGCCGGTCGACCACGATCACCGAGCCGAGCACCAGCCCGAGCATGATGCCGAGCAGGATCCACCAGTCCCGGGCCGTGCCCGCGCCGAGCTCCTCGTCGCTGACGAAGGCCTCGACCACCGAGGTCTTGTCGCCGGCGCGGACCGGCTCGAGCCGGACCAGTCCGTTCTCGGCCTCGATGACCAGCGCCTCGGTGCCCTTGGCGGCGTCCAGGACGTCGTCGGCGCCGGCCCGGGTGGTGCCCACGGTGTCCGGCGGGTGCACGACGAGTCCGCCGCCGGCGCTCTTGACCGCGGCGTCGACGTTCTTCTTGTTCGCACCGGCGGCGATGGCGCCGGCGACCAGCGCGCTGCGCTGCTCGGCCGTGGACATGGCCTGGTCACGGTGGTCCTCACGCAGCTCCCAGCCCAGCGGGACGAGGAACGCGAGGGCGGCGATGGCGGTGGTGGCGGCGCTGACGTAGGCCAGCCGCGCCCTCAGTCCGGCGCCACCAACCGGAATCCGACCCCCCGCACGGTGCGCAGGTAGCGAGGCTTCGCCGCGGATTCGCCCAGTTTCCGACGTAGCCAGTACAGATGCACGTCGATCGTCTGGTCCTCGCCGACTGACGGCTGTCGCCATACCTCCTCCAACAGCTCACGGCGCGACACGACCCGGCCCGGGCGGGCGGCCAGGTACGCCAGCAGGTCGAATTCCTTGCGGGTCAGCGCCAGTGGCTGGTCGGCCAGGCTGGCACTGCGTTCGCCGACGTCCACCCGCAGCTCGCCGACCTCGTGCACGGCGGGCTGGGCGGTCCGGCTGGCCCGGCCGACGCGGCGCAGCACCGTGGTGATCCGCGCGTCGAGGTGGGCGCCGGTGAACGGCTTGACCATGTAGTCGTCGGCCCCGGCGCGCAGCAGCCGCACCACGGTCTGCTCGTCGTCGCGGGCGGTGGCGATGATGATCGGGACGTCGGTGATGCCGCGCAGCATGCGCAGCGCGTCCGAGCCGTCCAGGTCGGGCAGGCCCAGGTCGAGCACCACCAGATCGGGGGTCTCGGCGGCCACCCGGCGCAGGGCGTCCAGGGCCGTGCCGACGGCGTGCACGGCGTGCCCCCGATCGGCCAGCGACCGGAGCATGGCGCCGCGCACGACGTGATCGTCTTCGACGAGCAACACCGTGGCCATGCAGAGAAGGTACTGCCCTTGGCAAGCCACGCCGAATCCGTCATCCAGAGGCAGCTGTCGATCACTCAGAGTCACCGGAAACCCGGGCGCTATAGGATGGCGCGTACCGATGACCTTCACACTCTTTCCCGACGCACGTCTTGCCCTCGCCACCGACAGCCTGGCCGGTCTTTCGGTCGGCGACGCGCTCGGCGCCCAGTATTTCGTCCCCGGCCAGCACGCCGCGGACCTGTCCCGGGGCCACCTGCCCACCCCGCCGTGGCCGTGGACCGACGACACCGAAGAAGCCTGCTGCCTGGTCGCCGCCCTGACCGCCAGTGACGAGCTCAGCCTCAACCGGGACCACTTCGCCGACCTGCTCGGCCGGCACTTCGACGCCTACC
>NZ_JBEZGQ010001041.1:0-2833 GCF_040650095.1 Actinoplanes sp. NPDC048791
GCTTCCCGCTGGTGCTGTTCAGCCACGGCCTGACCGCGCAGCCCGGCGACTACGCCCCGATGCTCACCCGCTGGGCCCAGGCCGGTTTTGTCGTGGCCGGCCCGACCTACCCGCGCACCTCGTACGGCGCGGCCGACTTCTACGCGCCGGACATCGTCAACCAGCCGCAGGACGCGTCGGCGGTGCTGGACTCGCTGCTCGCGCTGACCGATCCGCTGGGTGCGATCATCGACCCGGACCGGCTGGGCGCCGCCGGTCACTCCGGCGGGGGAATCACCACGGTCGGGTTGTTCAGTGCGCATCGTGATGAACGTCTCAAAGCAGGCGTCGTCCTGGCCGGCACCGACTTCCAGGGAATGCCCTTCACCGGCCCGTCCGCCGCGATGCTCTTCGTGCACGGCCGCAAGGACAACACCGTGACCTACCGGGCCGGACACGCCGTGTTCGCAGCGGTTCCCTGGTCACGCGCGATGCTGTCGATCACCGACGGCGGGCACGTCACCCGGGCCGGCGATTTCGAGGCGACCACCGTCACCTCCACAGAGTTCCTGCGTTGGGCCCTGCACGGCGACACCGCCGCCAAGGCCCGCATCCCGAGGGCCGCCCGGACCGGTGACGTGGCCACTCTCGAGACCGACCTCTGAGAGGCAGCCTTGGATCTTCATGACTAACCTGGTTCGAGTGACTTCCCCTACGCCTCCCCGCGACCGCAACAAGTTCGCCAGCGCCGGATCACTGCTGATCTGCGGGCTGCTGGCGGGCGTGGTGGTCGCCGCAGCCTCGTTCCCGGCCGTCGCCATGTCAGGGCTGGCGGCCAAGGCCGGGTCGGAGACGTTCGCGCAGTTGCCCAGCCAGCTCGAGCAGCAGACGGCGCCGCAGGTGACGCGAGTCTTCGCCGCCGACAACAAGACCCAGCTCGCGGTCATGTTCGACGAGTTCCGCAGTGACGTCCCGCTCAAGGACATCTCGGTCAACATGCAGAACGCGATCGTGGCCGCCGAGGACCACCAGTTCTACAAGCACAACGGGGTCGACCTCAAAGGCGTCGCCCGGGCCTTCGTCAACAACAAGCAGGGCGGCGACAAGCAGGGCGCCTCGACGCTGACGATGCAGCTCGTCCGGATGACCCTGGCGTACTCGGCGAAGACCCCGCAGGAGGCCGTCGACGCCACCAAGGACACCCCGGAGCGCAAGCTCTCCGAGATGAAGTACGCCCTGCAGCTCGAGAAGGAGCTCACCAAGCAGGAGATCCTCGAGCGCTATCTGAACATCGCCCCGTTCGGCAACGGCGCGTACGGGGTCTACGCCGGCAGCCAGGTGTACTTCCGCAAGAAGCCCAAGGACCTCACGGTCGCCGAGGCGGCCCTGCTGGCCGGCATGGTGAAGGCGCCGACCTCGTTCGACCCGACCACCGCCAGCGGCTACCCGCAGGCGCTGGACCGGCGCAACTACATCATCGACAACATGCGGGACCTGGGCTACCTGAAGCCGGACGACGCGACCAAGGCCAAGGCGGTCAAGCTCGGGCGCACCACCAACCGGCCCGGCAACGGCTGCGTGTCGGTCGCGAAGAACAACTGGGGCTTCTTCTGCGACTACTTCTACCGCTGGTGGCTGAGCCAGGAGGCGTTCGGCAAGACCACGTACGACCGGGAGCGCCAGCTCAAGACCGGCGGCTACCGGATCGTCACCTCGCTCGACGTCAAGGCGCAGAGCGCGGCCCGCAAGGAGATCACCGGGCTGATCAAGGACACCAACCGCAACGCGTTGCTGCTGGCCGGCGTCGAGCCCGGCTCCGGCCGGGTCCGCACCCTCGCGGCGAACCGCAAGTACAAGCTGGACAACGCCGCCGACCCGGAGAACAAGATCTCCTCCGACCCGGCGAAGGCGGCCGAGGGCATCCGCGGCACCTACCCGAACACGACCAACCCGATCATCACCGGTGGCGGCGACATCACCGGCTACCAGGCCGGCTCGGTGTTCAAGATGTTCACCATGGTCGCGGCGCTGGAGAGCGGGCTCGAGCCGGACTTCACGATCAACGCCCAGGAGCGGTACAAGTCCGGCTACATCATCGACCCGAGCTCCGACGCGGCCTGCCCGGGCACGCACTTCTACTGCCCCGGCAACTCCTCCAAGAGCGAGGTCGGCCCGTTCAACATGTGGACCGGCTTCGGCCGCTCGGTGAACACGTACTTCGTGCCGCTGCAGGAGAAGGTCGGCGCGGAGAACGTGGTCGACGTGGCCAAGCGGTTCGGGGTCAAGTTCCGGGCGCAGAAGGACGCGGAGATGGCCGACAACGAGGAGGCCGCGAACCAGTGGGGCGCGTTCACCCTCGGCGTCTCGGCCTCGACGCCGCTGGACATCGCGAACGCGTACGCGACGCTCGCCGGTGACGGCATGTACTGCGCGCCCACCCCGATCCAGCAGATCTACACCCAGGACGGCAAGAAGAGCGACATCGGCCAGCCCAAGTGCAACCGGGCGACCAGCAAGGACGTCGCCCGCAAGGCGCTGGACGCGGCCCGCTGCCCGGTCGGGGACCGCGCGCAGCTCGGCAACTGCGGCGGCGCCACCGAGGCGAACGCGCGCCGCGTCGTCGGTCACCCGATCTTCGGCAAGACCGGTACGACCGACGACGACAAGACCGCCGCGCTGGTGGTCGGCACCCAGCAGCTCGTGGTGGCCGGGTACCTGGTCAACCCGGACTGGGCCGGGCACACCGACCGGATGTCGCACGGCATCGTGAATCCGGCGGTCTACCGCACCGTGGCCGACTACATGGACGGCAAGCCGGAGGAAGAGTTCAAGAAGCCCGGCTGAGCTCGCCCCG
>NZ_JBEZGQ010001042.1:0-2831 GCF_040650095.1 Actinoplanes sp. NPDC048791
GGCCTGGCCGCCGCCTGGCCCCAAGCGCAGCGCGCCGACCTGCCCGGCAACCTGCGTGACGGGCCGATCTACCACCCGGGCCTGTTCCTGGACGCCCGCACCAGCGTCGGCACCGCGCCCAGCCCCGACGGCACCGCCGAGCGGCTGCTCGTGCGCAACGCCGACGAGACCGTCCGGGAGCTGCGCCGGCGTCCGCTGTCGGGCAACCCCGAGTTCGGTGCCTTCACCATCACCGGCGACGACCTGGTGTGGACGGAATCCGCCGACGGCAGCCCGCTGGAGATCTGGACCACGAAAGTGGCCGGTGGTCCCGCCCGCCGCCTCACCACCGACACCGGCAACGCCGTGTTCTTCGGCTCCCAGTGGGACCTGGTGCCGGCCGACGGCCGGGTGCACTGGGCCGCCGCCGCACCGGAGGGCGAGCAGGTCACCGAGATCCGCTCGGTCCCCCTGACCGGCGGCAAGGTCACCGTCCGCGAGGAGCCGGGCACGTGGGCGCTGACCACCTGGCCGTGGCTGACCAACGGCGGCGGCGACCAGTCCGGCACGACGGTCCTGCGTAACCTGGCGGCCAACAAGGACACCCCGGTCCGCACCACCGGCCCGGAGCTGATCACCTGCTCCGCGACGTGGTGCCGGGTCCTGGTGATGAACGGCGACGGCCTGGCCCGCATCGACCTGATGCACCCGGACGGTTCGGCCCGCCGGCGCGTGGCGGGCAGCGCGGCCGGGGCGGCGGTCCCGGACGTGGCGGTGCTGGACCGCTTCGAGCTGCTGTCGGAGACCGGCCCGGACTCGGACCTGACCGGTACGGCCGGCCTGCTGATCTACGACCTGAAGACGGACCGCACGGTCGACATCAGCCCGGCGGTCGACGGCGTCTTCACCCGCAACGGCGTGCTCTGGTGGGCCACCGGCGACCAGGACAACCTGGTCTGGCACACCCTGGACCTGCGCACCGTCTGAGACGACAGCTCCAGGCGCCGGGGTGACGCCGGGAGCTGTCGGCCGGGCTCAGCTGCCGATCGGGCCGCCGTCCAGGCGCCAGGTCACCACGACCGACGGCTTGGCGAAGTCCCCGTCCGGCCACGTCGAGGCCGGCTTCTCGACGCTCGCGCCGGTGATCTCGCCCGGGTGCTGCACCGCGACGAAGACCGACCGGTCGTCACCGGTGATGAACGGCCCGCACGTCTCCGCGCCCAGCGGCACGGTCAGGAACTGCTTGAGGTGGCCCCGCTCGGAGCCCTCGATCGCCGTGGCGAACAGGCCGTCGTTGCTGCCCAGCGCGTTGCCGTCGGTGGAGATCCACAGGTTGCCGGCGCTGTCGAAGGCCACGTTGTCCGGGCACGAGATCGGCGAGACCGCCGTCTTGTCGTAGCCCGCGAAGTACGTCGACGCGTCCGCCGGGTCCCCGCACAGGATGGGCAGCGACCAGGTGAACGACTCGCCGGTGTGGTCGCCGCGGTCCTCGACCAGTTCGAAGATCTGGCCATGCTTGTTGGCGTTGCGCGGGTTGGCCTCGTCGACGCCGGGGTTGGTGCCGACGCCGCGGTTGGTGTTGTTGGTCATGGCCGCGTAGATCTTGCCCGTACGCGGGCTGGGCTGCACGTCCTCCGGCCGGTCCATCTTGGTGGCGCCGACCGCGTCGCCGGCCAGCCGGGTGAAGGTGAGCACGTCCGCGGCGGTCATGCCGGGCACGTACGAGCGGTTGCCCGACACCAGCTTGATCCAGGTGCCGCGGCCGTCGAAGGCGCCGTCGGACGGCAGCTTGCCGGTGCCGTCGATCTCCGCAGCCGGGCTGTCGCCGCCGAGCTTGGCCACGTAGAGGGTGCCCGACTCCAGCAGGGTCAGGTTGTGCCGGCGGGCGTGCGCCGATTCGCCGGGCACGTACCTGCCGTCGGAGACGAACTTGTAGAGGTAGTCGAACCGCTCGTCGTCACCCATGTACGCGACCACGTGGCCGTTCTTGGCCACGATGACGTTGGCGCCCTCGTGCTTGAGGCGGCCCATCGCCGTGTGCTTGCGCGGGGTCGAGTCGGGGTCGAACGGGTCGACCTCGACGATCCAGCCGAAGCGGTGCGCCTCGTGCGGGTGCCTGGCCAGGTCGAAGCGTTCCTGGGCGCGGTCCCAGCGCCGCGAGCCGCTCGGCACCCGGGCCGTGGTCGAGATGCCGTAACGGGCCAGCTTGGGCTTGAGCGCCTCGGAGGCCGCGTCACCGCCCACGAAGTACTGGTTGAAGTTCTCCTCGCCGGACAGCACGGTGCCCCACGGGGTGACGCCGCCGGAGCAGTTGTTGAGCGTACCGATCGCGGTCCGGCCCTTGGGGTCGGCGGCCGTCCTGAGCCACACCGAGCCGGCGGCCGGGCCGGTGAACGCGAACGGCGTCTCCAGCGCGGTGATCCGCCGGTTGTACGGCAGCCGCCGGGAACGGACGGGCTGCCACTGCCCGGTGCGCTCGACCCGCTCCAGCTCGACGACCGACAGGCCGTGGGCCGCCATCGCGATCTTGAGCTGGTCCACGCTGAGCGCGTCCAGGGTGGTGAAGCCGGGGAACATCAGCTCCTCGTTGGTGTACTCGTGGTTGACCACGAGCAGCGCCCGGCGCCCGTCGCGGCCCAGCGGCAGCACCCCGACGAAGTCGTTGTTGTAGCCGAACTGCGCCGACTGGCGGCGCACGCTCTGCTCGGTGATGTCGAACTCCGGCGCGCCGGGCAGGACCGGGTCGCCCCAGCTCATCACGACGGCCGAGTCGTAGCCGTTCGGGACGATCAGGTTGTCGAGCTTGTTCGGCGGGATGGCCTTGAAGCTCAGCGGGCCGGCCGTCCCCTTCT
>NZ_JBEZGQ010001043.1:0-2829 GCF_040650095.1 Actinoplanes sp. NPDC048791
GCCGCTGGCCGCCCTGCTGTCGCTGTCCTACGGCTCCGCGGGCTCGGCCGTGGCGGCGGGCGCCGCGATCGCCCTGACCGTCGGCACGACCAACGCGTACTTCACCGGCGGCGCCACCCTGGCCCGGACCCTCACCGCCGGTCGCGCCGGCGAACACCGTCAGATACTCCGGGCCGTCGAGGATGAAGCCGCCCCCAGCCGCCGAGGCTGGGCCGATCGCCTGGTCATCCCGCCGTGGCTGCTGACCGTCATGCTGGCCGCCGAGCTCGTCGCGACCTGGTTGCTCGGCACCGGCACGGTTCCCGTCTCGGCCATGGTCACCGTGCCGAGCGCGTTCTTCCTCGCCGTCTACCTCGGCTGCACCGTCTCCGGCTGGCGCACCCTCACCGGAGCACCGCGCACGGTCGCCGCCGTCGCCACGGTGGCCGTCGCCGCTGTCCTGCTCCTCACCGGGTACGCCCTGATACCGGCCCTGCTCGTCACGGTTGCGACGGCAATGTGGCCGGCCGGTCGAGCGGGCATGGTCACGCCCCGGCCAGTAGCTGCCGGTCGAGGAAGTCGACGACAGTTCGCGCCAGTGCGGTCCGGTGATCGGACAGCGCGTGATCGGTCTCGAAGAGCCGGTGTTCCAGCCGTTCGACCGGAAACTCCCGGTACAGCCGTACCAGTGGATGGTGATGCGTGCCGGCGGGCGTGACCGGATCGCGGCCGGTGCCGACGAGCAGCACCGGCCGGTCGGCCAGCCGCGGCGCGAGCTCACCCAGGCGCCACGCCGGGCCGGCGGCCTCCATCTCCCGCACGAGGGCCTCGCCGCTGGTGTCCTTCAACGGCAGCAGGTCGTCGTCGAAGGCCTCGACGTAACCGGCCCGGACCGCCGGGTCCTGGCAGGCCGCCGCGGCGGCGCCGAAGTCGAAACCGGCGATCGAGGCCACCGCGCCGACCCGCGGGTCCGCGGCGGCGGTCATCAGGGCGGCGAACCCGCCGAGGCTGTGACCGACCACGGCGACCCGGGAAGGGTCCAGGCCGTGGGCTCCGGCCATGGCGTCCCCGCGTACGGCGTCCACGACAGCGGCCGCGTCCTCGAGCACGTGGCGCCACGAATAGGAACCGCCCACGCCCCAGGAACCGCGGTAGTGGAACACGAGGGCCGCGTAGCCCGCCCGCCGCAGCGCCTGGGCCAGGTCGAAGTTGCGCTCGTTGCCCGGGAACCCGTGCAGCAGCACGACCACCGGGTGCGGACCCGGTCCCGCCGGCCGGTGCAGAACGCCCAGCAGCGTGTGGCCGCCGCTGGGGAACCGCACCGCGGGGGTGGCGGCCGCGGGCGTGAGGGACGGCGGGAAGTCCGCCTCAGAAGACGCGGCTGTCATGGCGATTCCTTTCCGGTGCGCGCCCGGTCGGTACTACGCAAGCACCGGCATCCGAGCGGAAGGACCGTCGTACCGTGGCCCTGACTTTCAGTATCTTTCTTCCCACCGGTTTCGGGCAGGAGTTCGCCCGCTTCACCGACCCGGTCCAGGCCTACGCGACGCTGACCGGGATCGCCCGCGCGGCGGACGAGCTCGGCTACGGGACGCTGTGGGCACCCGACCACCTCACCACGATCCCGCCGTCGGCGGAAATGCTCTTCGAATCCTGGTCGGTGCTGACCGGCCTGGCCCGCGACACCACCCGGATCCGGGTCGGGCAGCTGGTCACCGGCAACAGCTACCGCAACCCGGCCCTGCAGGCCAAGATGGCGTCCACGGTGGACGTGCTCTCCGGCGGCCGGCTCACGCTGGGCATCGGCGCGGGCTGGTACGAGCCGGACTACATCGGGTACGGCTACGAGTTCGGCACCGCGGGCGACCGGCTCCGGCGGCTCGGCGAGGCAGCCCAGATCATCCTCTCGCTGTGGACGGAGAAGGAGACGACCTTCGACGGCAGGTACTACCAGCTGCGCGGCGCGGTCAACGAGCCCAAGGGTGTCCAGTCGCCGCACATCCCGCTGATGATCGCCGGCGGCGGCGAGAAGGTCACCCTGCGGCTGGTGGCGAAGTACGCCGACGCCTGCAACGCGATGGATTCGCCCACGGTCCTGGCGCACAAGTACGCGGTGCTGCGCGCGCACTGCGACGAGGTCGGGCGGGACTACGACAGCATCCTGCGTACGGCGACGACGGTGTGCATCATCCGGGACACCGACGCGGAGGCCCGTGCCGCCGTGCCGCCCGGCATGGAGTTCGCCTATCCGGGCGACCTGGGCGGGTACGGGCTCGTCGGGACGGTGGACACGGTCCGCGAGCGGATCGCCGCCTACGAGGCCGCCGGGGTCCAGGAGCTCATCGTCGGTTTCGACGATCCGACCGACGTGGAGCAGGTCCGGCGCTTCGCGGCGGAATTCCTCAGCTGACCGGTCGCAGCCACGCCTCGAACTCCTGCGGCGTGCTGACTCCGTGCTCCAGCACGGCGGTGTAGATCTCGAACCCGCTCACCTCGTCCGGATACTCCGGACGCCGGTGCCAGACATCCTTGATGCGCAGGATGGTGAGCCGCTGGGCGGCGGTGAGGGAGGCGGCCAGGTTCCGGTGGTACGCCGTCACGTTCTCGTGGTCGTCGTACAGCCAGATGGACAGGTCGACGCGCCACTCGCCGACGCGCAGCGGCAGGTGGAACCGCTCGTCACGCTGCTCGCCGGTGGGCGAGCGTTCCCCGCGTTCGTCGGCGCAGGCGAAGCTGGTGAGACCGGGCAGCTCGCCCGCGCGGCCGAGCAGCCCCAGCACGTCGTGCGGTCCGAACGACGGCCCGCCCAGCAGCATCACGTCGAGGTCGCGCCACACCATCAGCCCGGAC
>NZ_JBEZGQ010001044.1:0-2822 GCF_040650095.1 Actinoplanes sp. NPDC048791
ACGAGGGCTACGAGCGCGGAGTCCACGACGCCGACGCGGCCCTGATCCTGGAGGCGCTGGTCCGGCTGCACGCCGCCGCCGGCCTGCTGCGTTATCCCGGCCCGGTACGCGCGGCGGCCCAGCTCTTCTGGGCCTTCGCCGACGGCGAGCCGTCTTCGGTCCGGTCAGGGGTGGCGGCGGGACGGTCGGACGGGAAACAGGCCTGGGCCCGGCGGGCCTCTTCGCTGGTCCGGGCCCGGGAGATGTTCGGCTCGGCCGGATCCGCCCTGCCCGAGCTGTGTGCCGAGCTCAGCGCGGCGGCCGGGGCCGAGCCGCTGGTGGGCGAATACCTGGTGGAAGAACTGGCGAGCACCCCGGCCGGCTTCGTCACCAGCGCCGGCGCCCGCACCCTGGTCGAGCGCTTCCACCGGGCGCTGGGCAGCGGCCCGGCGGCAGCGAGCTGGGAGTACGCCGAGGATCTGCGCACCCTGGCCGACGACCCGCAGGCCCGGCAGCAGTTGGTCACCGCCTGGCTGACCGCTTTCCTGGCCGCGCAGCCGGACGCCGGGTCGGCCGACGACCTCGCCGAGGCAGTGGCACTGGAACTGACCGGGACCGCGCTGACCCGGTACGACTCCGCGGCGGCGCTGACCGAGACCGTCGGCGGGCTGCTCGGCAATCACCCGCGGATCGTCGACGGCAAGATCACTTTGCGGCTCGACGAGGTGCTGACCCGCACCCGCGAGTTCCGGGCCACGGCGGTGCCGGCGTTCCGGGCGTACCAGAAGCAGCGGACCGCCCTGGCCGCCGCCGAACGCGACCGCCTGCGCCTCGACGAGTTCAAGCCCGGCGTGATGACCGCCTTCGTGCGCAACCGGCTGCTCGACGAGGTCTACCTGCCGCTGATCGGCGACAACCTGGCCCGCCAGCTGGGCGCGGCCGGTGACGCCAAACGCACCGACCAGTCCGGCCTGCTGCTGCTCATCTCCCCGCCCGGCTACGGCAAGACGACCCTGATGGAATACGTCGCCAACCGCCTCGGCCTGGTCTTCGTCAAGGTCAACGGGCCGGCCCTGGGCCACGACGTCACCTCGCTGGACCCGGCCGAGGCACCCAACGCGACGGCCCGTCAGGAGGTCGAGAAGATCTCCTTCGCGCTGGAGATGGGCAACAACGTCCTGCTCTACCTGGACGACATCCAGCACACCTCACCGGAGCTGCTGCAGAAGTTCATCTCCCTCTGTGACGCGCAGCGCCGGATGGAAGGCGTCTGGGAAGGAAAGACCCGCACGTACGACATGCGGGGCAAGCGGTTCGCGGTGTGCATGGCCGGTAACCCGTACACCGAGAGCGGGCAGCGCTTCCGGATCCCGGACATGCTGGCCAACCGGGCCGACGTGTGGAACCTCGGCGACGTCCTGGCCGGCCGCGACGACGTCTTCGAGATGTCGTACCTGGAGAACGCCCTGACCTCCAACCAGGTGCTGGCGCCGTTGTCCAGCCGCGACCGGGCGGACCTGCCCCTGCTGGTCCGGCTGGCCGAAGGCGACGACTCGGTACGGCCCGACCGGCTCAGCTACGCGTACTCGGCGACCGAGCTGGAACAGGTGCTGTCGGTGCTCCGCAAGATGCGCCGGGTGCAACGGGTGGTGCTGCGCAACAACCAGGCGTACATCGCCTCGGCCGGCCAGTCCGACGCGGCGCGCACCGAGCCGCCGTTCAAGCTGCAGGGCTCGTACCGCAACATGAACAAGTTGGCCGAACGCATCGTCCCGGTGATGAACGAGGCCGAGCTGGAGCTGGTGATCGACGACCACTACCGCGGCGAGGCGCAGACACTGACGACCGGTGCCGAGGCGAACCTGCTGAAGCTGGCCGAGCTGCGGGGGCGACTGACCCCCGAGCAGGAGAAGCGATGGGCCGAGGTGAAGGAGGCCTTCCTGCGCGAGCAGGCGCTGGGCGGCGACGGGGACGACCCGATGAGCCGCGCGGTGGGCGCGGTGGGTCTGCTGGCCGACCGCGTCGGCGGCGTCGAGAAAGCCATCGGCCGCCTGGCGGAGCCGAGCTGAGCGCGCGTACAATTTTCTGTACGTGCTGTCGGAGAGGTTGATATGAGGACGCTGAACTACACCGAGACCAGGGCGAACCTGGCCGCCGTTCTCGACAGCGTGGTCGATGACCAGGAAGAGGTTGTGGTCACGCGCTCCGGACACGCGCCGGTGGTGATCATCCCGCTCGACCAGTACGAATCGATGAAAGAGACCGACTACCTGCTGCGGAATCCGGCCAACGCCGAATTTCTCCGCCGGGGGATCAAGGCGCTCGACGCCGGTCGGGGCGAAGTGCACGAAGTCGGCGCCGCAGAGTGAAGGTCACCTTCTGGGCCGAGGCCTGGGATCAGTACGCCTGGTGGCAGCAGAACGACCGCAAGATGGTGAAGCGCATCAACGCGCTCATCGAGGACATCATGCGCAACGGCCATGAGGGCATCGGCAAGCCGGAACCGCTGCGGGGCGACCTGTCAGGCTTCTGGTCGCGCCGCAGCGACCACGAGCATCGCCTCGTCTACCGCCTGGTCGACGACAGCGTGCAGGTCCTCGCCTGCCGCTATCACTATGGCAACTGAGGAGCGAGGCGTCAGTCCTGGGAGCGGAGCAGGGTCGGGTTGTCGCGGAGCAGAGCGGCCAGCCGCTTCGCCGCGATCTCCGTCTCCTCCGGCTCGACCCGCAGCGGGATCGGCTCCGGGAGTGGCGTCGGCATGCCGCGCTGCTGGTCCGGCTGGCCGGCCAGGCGCTGGGCCGCGCTCGGCTCCTCCGGGGCCCGGTGCTGCTCGGCGTGGATGC
>NZ_JBEZGQ010001045.1:0-2822 GCF_040650095.1 Actinoplanes sp. NPDC048791
GTCAGTTTCGCGGGCCTTCCGCCCCTGGTCCGCGCCCGGCCGGGCGACGACACTCAGGGGGACGCACCGACGGAGGTGTCCACGATGACCGGAAGACATCCGGCGACAGCGGCCCAGCGCACCGAACTCCTGCACCGGATGCTGCTGCTGCGCGGCGGCGACCAGGACCCCGCCCACCGCGGCGAGGAGGCGATCACGGTGGGCCTGCGGTCCGCGCTCGGCCCGGGCGACACCGTGGCCGACGGCCCGGTCCTGGCCGTGGAGCTCGCGCACGACGACGTCCGGCGGCACCGGCCGGCGGTGACGGTCTGCTTCGTCGGTGACGAGGCGGCGCCCGGGCTGACCAGCTGCCTGGGCCAGGCGATCGACGACCGGCTGCCCGTGCTGTTCTGCTGCGCGGGCCGGCACGGGACCGATCCGGACGGCCTGCCGGCCGGCGCGGTGGACGGCGCGGACATCGAGGCGGTCACCCGGGCGGCCTTGACGGCGGTGCATCCGGTACGGGCCGGAGCAGGCCCGCGGCTGCTGCACTTCCGCACGTACGCCCGGGCGGACAGTCCCCGGCACGACCCCATCCGGATCCTGGCCGACCGGATGCGCACCGACCACCAGCTCGACGACAACGCCCTGGCCGCGATCGAGAAACACGTGGCGGGACAGCTCGGCGGGCGGATCAGGCGGGGGTGAGGAGGCAGAACTCGTTGCCTTCCGGGTCGGCCAGGACCACCCACGGGACATCGCCGCCGGCCAGGTCGACGGCGGTGGCGCCTAGGCCGCGCAGCCTCGCCGCCTCGGCGTCCAGGTCGTCACCCGGATAGGGGCGGACGTCGAGGTGGACGCGATTCCACCCGGTCTTCTTGTCGGGTGTCCGCAGGAACAGCAGATAGGGGCCGACGCCCGCGGCGGAACGCAAAACAGCCTTGTGGTCGGTCACCTCGTGCACCGTCCAGTCCATGGCGCTGCCCCAGAAGCGGGCCATGGCTCGCGGATCCGCGCAGTCGACCACCACCGAGGCGATCGGTCCGGTCTGCGCGTACAGCGAGTCCAGCACGCAGAACTCGTTGCCCTCCGGGTCGGCCAGGACCGTCCACGGGACATCGCCCTGGCCGATGTCGGCCGGTGTCGCGCCGAGCTCCAGCAGGCGCTCGACCAGCTCCGCCTGGTGGGCCGCCGAGGTGGTGGCGAGGTCCACGTGCACGCGGTTCTTCGCCGTCCTGGGTTCCCGGGAGACGACGAGGTCCACGCAGACAGCGACGGGATCGGGGTAGACGAAGCCCTCGGGTTCGAGGTTGGTCACGCCGGGCCCCTCGCTGGAGACTTCCCAGCCGAGCGCTTCGGCCCAGAAACGGCCCAGTGCCGAGTCGTCCCTTGCCTTCATGTTGATCTGCACCAGCCGCGTCGCCACGCCGGCGATGGTAGACCGGCCCGGTCAGCGGCCGGCCATCGACGCTCCGGTGCCGTTGCCGGTGGTGAGGAAGTCCGTGCCCGGGAGCCTGCCCGCGGCCGTACGGGGGCCTTGGGCGGCGGCCGGGTCGGTCGAGCGGAACGTGGCCGCGCTCCAGCCGTCCTGCTGCCAGCTGTTGCGGACCTCGGTCGCCGACGGGGACAGGCTCTGCGGGACCGCGTTGTCGACCGCCGCGTTGGCGCGCAGCACCGCCGCGGCGTCCGGCATGGCGAAGCCCGTACCCCTGTTGCGGAACGCCGTGTTGTTTGTCAGCTGCAGCGCCGCGGTGTTGCCCTCGTCGGTGCAGCCGTGGCCCGCGTTGTCCCAGGCCGCGCTGTGCCGCAGCCGGTGCGCTGCCGGGACTGCCGGGTCGCCGCCGCCGAGCGCGAAGCCGCTCGCACCGTTGTCGTAGGACCACGTGTACTCGACCGTGACCGGGTCGGCGAACGAGCCGAGGTCGATGCCCGTGCTGGCGTTGCCGTAGGCGCGGTTGCCGCGGATCACGTTGCCCGCGCCCGCGCCGAACTGCACGCCCAGACCGATGCCCACCTTGTCGCTGCCGGCCGGGTCGCGGTTGGCGTAGAAGTCGCTGTCCAGCACCTGGTTGCCCGTGGTGCCGGGGTCGCGCAGCATCAGCCCGGACCGGACGTTGTCGTGCATCGACAGCCGGCGGAAGACGGTGTCACGGCAGGCCCGGCAGACGTACGCGTGACTCCTCGACCCGCGCACCTCCAGCCCCTGCACCGTCCAGTACGCCGTACGCTGGGTGACCGCCCACTGGTCGGCCGGGATGCCGGACGCGTCGATGACCGGGCGCTCGTCGCGGTAGTTGCTGAGCACGATCGGCCGTGCCGCCGTACCGCTGGTCGTGATGGTGATGCCCGCGGCCGGCCGATAGGTCCCGCCGCGCAGGGCGATCGTCTGTCCCGGCCGGACGGCCGCCACCGCCTTCTGCAGCGTGGCGTACGGCCGGCGCAGACTGCCGTCGCCGGAGTCCTTGCCGCCGGGCGCGACGTAGATGTCAGCCGTCCGTACTCCGAGGCCGGCCGCCGGACGTGCGGTCGGGGTGGCGCTCGGGGACGGCGGAGCGGATGCTGCCGGCCGTACCGTCTCGGGGGTGAGCGGCCGCGTGGTGAGCGTGGGCAACGCGATTCCGCTGCCGGCGGAGCCGGGCGGCAGGTCCGTCCGGTGGACCGCGTAGACCAGCCCGCCGCTGACCGCAATCGTCGCCGCAGTGCCCACCGCCAGGGCCTTGTGATGGAGAAAGCCCTGGACATGGGCCAGGAGCGAGGTCCCCGCCGAGATCCCGGCCGGGGCCATCAGTCCGGACTTCAGCACGCCGAGCAGCAGTACCGGCACCGGCAGCGCGGCAATGCCG
>NZ_JBEZGQ010001046.1:0-2819 GCF_040650095.1 Actinoplanes sp. NPDC048791
GGCGCAGGCGCTCGACGGGCACCTCGGCGCGGAGGGCCAGCTCGGCCAGGTCCAGCAGGGCGCCGGTCATGACCTCTGCCCTGCCACGATCGTGCCGGCCCGCTCGGCGAGGGATGCGAGGACATCGGCGTACTGCGCCGGGACTTCCACATCGAGGATCAGCGCCTCACCCTCACCGGCGGGCTCGGGTGTCATCGTGAAGGTGAAGAACGAACAGCACGCGGTCTCCCGGGCGGTCAGGTCCCGTACCGTCGCGCCCAGCCCGGCCGGTCCGGTCAGCCGCAGCCGGGCCCGGGTCGGTCCGACCCGGTCGACCCGGCGGACCGCCGTGGCGAACAACGCATCGAACTCGGCCAGCCGGAGCGGCCGCTCAGCCGTCGGCAGCGTGCAGGCGTCAGGAATAGCGATGGACATCGCGGGCTCCTCGAAGCAGTGATCCGGCGTCCCACCGACACCGTCCACACGACGGTAAGCCTGTACCCGGGTACCGGATGCAAGAGTCATCCTCGAAACTCAGGTCGATCGTCGGCGGTGCGGCTCGCGAGCGAACAGCACGACGGGCCGGGGCCGCAGGAGCGGCGCCGGCCCGTCGTGGTGGGTCAGCTGCAGGTGGTGCCGTTGAGGGCGAAGCCGGTGGGGGCGGCGGCGTTGCCGGTGTGGTTGGCCTGGAAGCCGATGGAGGCCGAGGCCCCCGGCGCCAGGGTGCCGTTGTAGCCGGCGTTGGTCGCGGTCACCCGGCCGGTGGCCGGGGCGAAGGTCGCACTCCAGCCGGAGACGATGCTCTGTCCGGCGGCCAGGGTGAAGGCCAGGTTCCAGCCGTTGATGGCCGCCGTGCCGGTGTTGGTGATGGCGATGCTGGTGGTCAGGCCGGTGTTCCACGCATTGACCGTGCTGGTGACCCGGCAGGCGCCGGTGCCGCCCGGGCTGGTGGTCGGCGGGGTGGTGGGTGGCGAGGTCGGCGGCGTGGAGGTGGGCGGGGTGGTCGGCGGCGGGGTGGTGGGCTGGCTGCCGCCGACGGCGCTCATGATGGCGTTGATGATGCTTTGCTGGGTCACCGTGACGGCGCTGCGGTCGAACAGGCCGAAGCCGTGCTGGCCGTTCCAGCCGTTGTCCCAGTACGCGGTGGCCGCGCCGTACTTCTTGGCGGTCGCCACCACGGCGCGGGCGTAGTCCGCGCGGTAGCGGTTGTTCGTGGAGTCGTACGTCGTCTTGTCGATCGAGCCGTATTCACCGACGAACACCGGATAGCCGCGGGTGACGAACTTGTCGTACGTCTTCTTCAGCTGCCCGTCCAGGAAGTCCTCCTGTCCCCAGGTCGACTTCTTCGCGGGGTTCGTCGCGCCCGCACCCCACTGCGTGATGGTGCCGTCCTCCTGGCCTGCGAAGTCCCAGGGGTCGTAGTAGTGCACCGAGATCATGATGCGCTGCTCGTTGGCCGGGATGGACGACGACCGGTTCTGGTCGGTGGGGAGCACGAAGCCGCTGCCCACGGTGTGGTCGATGTTGGTGTTCCAGCCGGGCACCAGCAGCCAGCGCGAGGCGTTGGTCCCGCCGGTGCGGCGCACGGTGTCCACGAAGATCTGGTTGTAGGCGTTGATGTTCGAGTAGCACGGCTGGGTCGGGTTGCCGTACTGCCCGTCGAAGTTCTCGTTCATGGACTCGAAGATCAGGTGGTCGTTGTAGCTCTGGAATCTGGTCGCCACCTGCTGCCAGACCTTCTGGTACTTGTCCTTGATCGTCGTCTGGTCGGCCGCGTCGCAGATCAGCCAGGAGCCGGTGACGGACTTGTACCCGTCGCCGTGCATGTTGATCAGCACGTAGAGGCCCCGCTTGTGTGCGTAGTCGACGACCTCCTGGATGCGGTTCAGCCAGGCGGCGTTGACCGTGTAGTTCGGGCCGGCCCCGATGTTCCCGAGGTAGGAGACCGGGATCCGGATCGTCTTGAAACCCGACGCCCGCACCCGGTCGATGAGGGCCTGCGTCACGACCGGGTTGCCCCACGCCGTCTCGCTGGGGATGCCGTTGTTGTTGGCCTCGAGCGCATTGCCCAGGTTCCAGCCGGCACCCATGTCGGCGACCAGCTGTGGACCGTTCAGCTGGGCCACGACGTCGGCCGAGGCCGGCCTCGTCACGCCGTACACCGTGCCGGCGAAGGCCAGCGTGGCGGCAAGGAGTGCGAGCCCGGCCTTCCTTGCTTTCGAACTCATGGACGTCCCTCTCGTACGGTCTGGGGGCCTTTAACGTGCGACTTCTTTGTTGATGTACAAGCCAAAGTACCGCAGACATCGACAGTCGTCCATTCAGCCCGGGGATGCGCGTCACAAGTGATGTCGCACCGTGACATCATCAGGTAGAGTTCGGGACCTCAAGCCGATCCGGGATGTCGAGGTCGTCGTCACGACGCTCGTCCACACCTCCGGACGCCCGATGTTGGGAGCGATGACCATGATTCTCGAAATCGCCGAGTTGACCGCGAAGCCGGGCAGCGAGAAGGACCTCGCGGAGGCACACGCCACGACCATGGCGGCGATCGGGCCGGCCGAGGGAATGCTCTCGGCCCGCCTCACCCAGGGGGTCGAGACCCCCACGAACTTCGTCCTTCTCGTGGAATGGACCGACCTCGGGGCCCACGAGCGTTTCCGGGCCACCGAGCAGTACGCCCAGTGGCGCGCGGCGATCGGCGGCTACGTCGCCGGGCCCGCCGCCGTCCAGCACACGCACGTCGTCGCCTGACAGAGATGATGTTCATGAGCACCTCCCGCCGGGGTCTGACCCATCGCCTGACTGACTTCGGGTCTTCACCGGGATTTGTCGGCCTC
>NZ_JBEZGQ010001047.1:0-2812 GCF_040650095.1 Actinoplanes sp. NPDC048791
CGACCGGTCGTACTCGACGAAGACGACCGCGGCCCGCACGCCGACGGCCAGCTCGCGGACCAGCCGGCCCCGTACCGCGGCCGGGGACACCGCCCGGCGGCCGTGAGCGGTCAGGCCTCGGCCGCCTTGCTCAGGTCGTTGCCGTAGTAGGCCCCGGCACCGTGCTTGCGGGTGAAGTGCCGGTCCAGCAGCCACTGCGGGGCCGCGGCGGCCGGATTGAGGGCGAGGGTCTTGAGCGCCATCTCGGCCACCGCCTCGCAGACGATGGCGTGCTCGACCGACTTGCCGGCGTCCTTGCCCCAGGTGAACGGGCCGTGGTTGGCCGCCAGCGCCGCCGGGGTGGCCCGGGCCGCGTCGTCGTCACCGATCAGCTCGATGACCGCCCGCGCGGTGTTGAACTCGTACTCCTCGGCGCACTCCTGCGGGGTCAGGTCCCGGGTGACCCGGACCGGACCGCTGAAGGTGTCGGCGTGCGTCGTGCCGAGCACCGGTACGTCCCGGCCGGCCTGCGCGAACGCGACGGCGTGGGTGGAGTGGGTGTGGGTGATCCCGCCGATCGACGGCCACTGGAGGTAGAACGCCCGGTGGGTCTCGCTGTCCACCGACGGCTTGAGCCGCCCCGAGACGACCCGGCCGGTCTCCAGGTCGACCGGCACCAGCAGGTCGGCGGTCAGGTCGTCGTAGGCGACCCCGGAGGGCTTGATCAGGTAGATGCCCGCGGCGCGGTCCACGCCGCTGACGTTGCCCCAGGTCAGCGCGGCCAGGCCGGCCTTCGGGATGAGCCGGTTGGCCTGCAGCACGGCCTCACGCAGGTCCTGGTCCTTCGTCATGCGGGTCTTCCTCCACGTCCGGGGCGGTCAACCGCCGATGTTAACGTTCACAAGCCGTCCCCGTCGACCGGGGATGGCCATTTCGACGATCCTTCAGGTCCACCCCGCCGAGGTCGATAGGGGAGAGGGGACCGGCGAGGGGACGTTCGATGAGGGCAGTGCGGCGCTGGACCGTCCGCAAACGGCTCTTCGCCATCGCCGCCATCGGTGCCCTGCTCGCCGCCCTCGTCGGGATGGTCGGACTGTCCGGGTACGCGCGCCTCACCGCGGCCAGCCGCGCCGAGTCCCGCCTCGGCACGATCCAGGCCCTCACGCTGACCGCCCAGTCGTTGCAGCACCAGATCCGCGCGCAGGCCTGGTTCGCGGTCGCGGTCAGCGAAGGGGGCACCGGACGGTCGGCGACCGAGGTACGCACCGAGTTCGACGCCGCCCGCACCGCGCTGAACGCCGGCAACACCACCCTGTCCGCCCTGGCCGACGGCACCCGCTACGAGGACGAGCTGCGCGACATCGGCACCGCCCACGACAGCCTGGTCAGCCGGGTCGACTCGATCATCTACCTCAGCGCCACCGACCGTGCCGCCGCCCTCGCCGGCATCAACACCCTCGAAAGCGACGCCGACGCCCTCGACGCGCACATCTCCGGCCTCATCGCGAGGCTAACCGCCGACCGGGCCGCGCAGCTCGCCGCCGCGGACCGGATCAAGCAGGTGGACAGCGGGCGGCTGCTCGCGGCGGCGCTGCTGGCCGCGTTGCTGGTGCTCGGCCTGTCCGCCCGGCTCACCCGGTCGATCCTGCGTGACCTGCGGGCCGTCGACGACGTCGCCCACCGGGTCGGCGCCGGTGACCTGGAGGCCCGCGTCGAGCAGCCCCGCGACGACGAGATCGGTGCCCTGGCCCGGTCGTTCAACGACACCGCGGACCGGCTGCGCGAGACGGTACGGCAGCTCACCGCCGAGGCCCGGCGCGAGAAGCTCGGCAGCCAGCTGGCCGACGCCTTCGACATGGCCGAGACCGAGCACGACGCGTACGGGGTCATCACGAACAGCCTGACCGTCCTGGACCCGGACCGGCCCGCCGAGCTGCTGCTGGCCGACAACTCGGAGGCCCGGCTCACCAGCCGCACCACCGGGGGCGCCGGTGAGCCGCCGTGCTGCCCGGTCACGTCACCGTTCCACTGCGTCGCGGTCCGCCGCGGCCACCTGGTCTCCTTCGACGACAGCGAGGCGCTCGACGCCTGCCCCAAGCTGAGGAACCGCCCGCAGGGCCGGGTGTCGGCGGTCTGCGTGCCGGTCACCTTCATGGGCCGCTCGCTGGGCGTCCTGCACACCACGGGAGACGCGGGCCAGGCCCCGCCGGCTGAGACTCTGTCCGGGCTGGCCCTGCTCGGCGCGCAGGCCGGCAACCGGATCGGCACGCTGCGCTCGTTCGAGCTGGCCCAGATGCAGGCCAGCACCGACGCGCTGACCGGGCTGCCCAACCGCCGCGCGTTCGAGGGCGCGGTCCGCGAACGGCTGCGCGACGGCGGCCGGTTCGCGTTCGTGATGGCCGACCTGGACAAGTTCAAGCTGCTCAACGACACCCACGGTCATGAGGCGGGGGACCGGGCGCTGCGCCTGTTCGGGCAGGTCCTGCGGGCCGGGCTGGGCAAGGACGATCTGGTCGGCCGGCTCGGCGGGGAGGAGTTCGGCATCCTGCTCGACGGCGTGACGCTGGAGCGGGCGGTGCTGGTCCTGGACCGGCTGCGGGCGGCGCTGAGCGAGGCGATCGACGGCGGCACGCCCCGGTTCACCGCCAGCTTCGGGGTGTGCGTCAGTGTCGGGCACGCCGGCTTCGACGATCTGCTCCGGATCGCCGACAAGGCCCTCTACCGGGCCAAGCACGAGGGGCGGGACCGGGTGGTCGCCGCCGGCGCCCCGGACCGCAGCCGCGAGTCCCCGGCCGCGGCCATGTCCCCTGCCGGCTGACCCGGGCCGCGCCGG
>NZ_JBEZGQ010001048.1:0-2808 GCF_040650095.1 Actinoplanes sp. NPDC048791
AACGGGTGCGGGCAGGTCACCGCTCCGCTCGCCTGCACCGCCGGCCTCGCCCTGCCAACCATCTCGCGTAGCTGCGGCACCGGCCCGGCGCCGGCGGGCTGCACGACGGCGGCGACCACCTTCGCGGCGACCGTCAGCACCACGTTCGGCCAGAACGTCTTCGTCACCGGCAACACGGCGGCGCTGGGCAACTGGAACCCGGCCAACGCGGTCGCGCTGTCCTCGGCCACGTACCCGGTCTGGCGGGGCACGGTGTCGCTGCCGGGCAACACCGCGGTGGAGTACAAGTACATCAAGAAGGAAGGGTCGGCCGTGGTCTGGGAGAGCGACCCGAACCGTACGCGGACCACCGCCGCCGCGTCACCGTGCACGGCGACCTGGACCGACACCTGGCGCTGACGACCCCGGCCGCCGCTGCCCGCCTCCGTACGGGTGGCGGCGGCCGGTCTCAGGACCGCAGCACCACATTGACCGGCTCGGCCCCGGACAGCAGCAGGTCGAGCTGCCGGCGCACCAGCCGGGCCACCCGCGGCAGCATGGCGCTGGACATGCCCCCGGCGTGCGGGCTGATCAGCACGTTGGGCAGCCGGAACAGCTCATGACCGACCGGCAGCGGCTCCGGATCGGTGACGTCGAGCGCGAACCGCAGCCGCCCGGACCGGGCCTCCCGCACAATCGCGCCGGTGTCCGCCACCCGCCCGCGCGCGACGTTGACGACGATCGCACCGTCGGGCAGCGCGGCGAGAAACGCGGCGTCCACAAGGTGCACGGTGTCCTCGGTCAGCGGCACCCCGACGACGACCACCTCGCACGTGGGCAGCAGCTCCGGCAGCTCCGCGATGCCGTGCACACCCTCGCGGGCGGTACGCGCGACCCGTACGAGATCAACCTCGAACGGCGCCAGCCGGGCCTCGACCGCCTGCCCGACCCCGCCCTGCCCGAGCACCAGCACCCGCCGGTCGGCCAGGCTCGGATACCAGTCGGGCGCGATCGGCCCCGCGGCCCGGACATAGTCGGGGATGCCCCGCTGCGCGGCGAGCAGCAGCGCGAGGGCCAGCTCGGCGGTGGAGGTCTCGTGCACCCCGCGGGCGTTGGCGTAGACATGCCCCGGCGGCAACGCCTCGGCCACGCCGTCGTAGCCCAGATATTGCGCCTGCACCAGCCGGGTCCGTACCCCGGCCAGCCGGCGCAGGTGCTCGTTGCCCGGCACGTACGGCACGACCACGAGGTCGATGTCCGCCGCGGGCGCGGGACCGGTCATGTCCCAGCGCAGCACGTCGGCCCGGGCGGAGATGTCACCGAGCGCCCGGGCGAGCTCCTCGCCGGGCAGGCTGATCCGGACCCGGGCGGTTCCCGCCTGTCGTGCCTGTTCCACGCCGGTCACTTCTTCCGGCGCAACCGGCGGCCGTCGGGGGTGATCGTGATGTCGGCCCGGGCGCCCGGGCCGGCGAAGACCACGCCGGCATCCACGATGGTGTTGTGGGTCGGCGGATCCCCGGCCGCTGGTGCCTGGCCGACCGGCACCTCCGGCGACGGCGCGTCACCGCGGTGGCGCAGGTGCAGGGCCACGCTGCCGCCGGCCACGGCCAGCGCGAGCAGGAAGCTGCCGACGCTCGCGTACTGGTCGGCCCGGCCGAGATCCTGGACGGCGAAGAACACTCCGGCGCCGGCGAGCAGCACGGCGAGCCCGATCGGGGCGGTCCACCTCATGAGTGCGGCTTCTTCCCAGCGGGCCGCTCGGCCGCCCGGCGGGCTTTCTCCCGGCGCTTGCGAACCTGCCGGTCGAACCTGGCCAGGTTGCCCGCACCGGCCGGCCCGGCATCAACCTCGCTCTTGCGGGTCAGCGTGTTGCCGGCACCGACCATCACGGCAGCGGCGAGATCCACCCGCCGGGTGCCTGGTGAGCGCCGCACGGTGGTGCCTCCCCCGTCCCCGTCCGTGGCGTACCGCAGCAGCGCCAGGTCTTCGACCTTGCCGAGGGCGTCCATGATCGGCCGCTCCAGGCCGGCATCGCCCTGCCCCGCGGCCAGCGCCCGCACCACATCCTCGCGTTCGTTCAGCAGGTCGGCAAGGGGGACGACGGTCTCGTGGACGTGATAGCGCGTCGCCGAGCGCACGTGCGAATCGTCGCCGAGCACCGCGACGTCCGGGTGGTCGAGATGGGTGTTGACCCGCGCCGCGACCCGCTCCCGATAGGACTGCGAGCCGGGCTCCGGCGCCGGGTCCGCGATCCGGCGCAGCTGGTCCCGGAAGTCCTGGATGGTCTCCTCGGAAGGCTCGGCCAGCATCGCGGCGAACGAGTCGACCGCGGCGGCGTCCCGGTAGAGGCCGGCGCAGTCGAGCGACACCCGGCGCAGGTGGTAGTGGTCGACGGCCTCGAGCTTGCAGTCGTTCGCGACCACCACGGCTTCGGCATCGGTGGCCGCCACGTGCCCGGGACGGAAGAAGGTGCGCGCACCCGCGACGTTCACCTGGCCGTGCGCCGAGGATGCCACATCCAGCCATTTCGGCTGGCGGGTGGGCGCGGCGACCTGCTCGAACCCGACGCCCAGGCAGCCGGCGAGGCCGCCGAGCTCCTGATCCAGCTGGTCGCGTCGCGGCCGGGGCAGCACACCCAGGGACTCGGCGATGTCCAGCTCGCGGGCCAACTCCCGGGCGGCGATCAGGGTGCGGACCAGCCGGGCGGGACGCGGCGCGCTGTCTCGGGCCTCGGCGCGCGACTCAGCCAGCCGGTCGTGCAGGCGGAGCGCGGCTTCGTGGGTACGGTCGAGCCGCTCGGCCGAGGCGTACTCCCGGATCCGGTCGACG
>NZ_JBEZGQ010001049.1:0-2807 GCF_040650095.1 Actinoplanes sp. NPDC048791
GCCAGGAAGAGGAACGGCCCGGCCACCGCCAGGGCCCGCCAGCGGAACTCGGCGCCCTCGTCGACGCCGCGCAGGATCAGCATCGCGGCCAGCTCGTCCGCCTCGTACTCGCGGCGGGAGTTGCGGCGGTCGTCGTCCGGCGGGGTGTGGCGGTGGCCGGCGAGCAGGTGGCCGTACTCGTGGCCCAGGGCGAACCGTTCCGCCGACCGGGCCATGAAGAAGCCGAAGGTGTTCTGGGCCTCCGCCGGGGCTTCCGGCGCGGCGGGGTCGCGCTGCAGGTAGGCGGTGACCGCGTCGGCGAACACCGCGTCGGCCTCCTCGCGCTGCTGACGCTGTTGCAGGGCCGCCGCCGCGTACCGGCTGGCGCCCTGCTCGTCGCGGGCCGGGGTGAGCTGCGACGCGACCAGGGTGGCGGCCACCCGGTCCAGCAGCGGGCGCAGGCCGGTGTCGAGCAGGATCAGCGTGCCGCCCTCCACGCTGTGCGTCCGCGCGTGCAGAGACCGGTGCGGAAACGCACCGACATGGGTGCCGGCCGGCACGTCGATCCGGCTGACCGCGAGGGTACGGCGGATTCCGGCGTCGACCGCGTCGAACGGATTGGCCAGCTCGTAGCCGCCGTCCCGGATCGCGGCCAGCACGTCCTCGCCGACGTGCGCGCGTTCCGGGGGGCCGAGACCCTCGACGTAGGCGCGGACCGCCGCGCGGGGCAGGGTGCCGTCGGGCATCGCTCGGCCTCCTGTGATCGTGGTCCGGCATGGTGGGGTAGGACAGGATATGGGCAGGCGTCGATGGTCGCCGGCGGCGGGGGACACTGTGCGGCGTCTGTGGACGATATTGCCGACGCTCATGATCATGGTGGCGCCGATGGTGGTGGCGCAACCCGCGGCCGCCGCGGATGAGGACATCCTCTCCCGGTTGCGCGCGGTGCCCGGCCTGACCGTCGTGGAGGAGCGCGCCGCGCCGGCCCCGTACAGGTTCTTCGCCGTGCAGGTCGAGGCGCTGCGCCGGCGCCGCGACCCAGCTCGGCTACCCGGTGATCAAGCTGCCCCACCTGGCGAAGCTCCAGCGCTACCGGGGCCAGGACCGCGCGGAGTCGTACCTGCCGCGTGAGCTGCGCCCGCGCTTCCGCCCGCCGGCGATGGCCGACATCGAGCTCTGGGCCCAGAGCGTGGCGAGCCGGCTGCTCTTCGTCTACAGCGAGAACGACCCGTGGGGCGCCGAGCCGTTCCGCCTCGGCCGCGGCACCCGGGACTCACTGTCCTACGTGGCCCCGGGCGCCAACCGCGGCGCGAACATCTCCCTGCTGACCCCGGACGAGTCCGCCACCGCGACCGCCGCGGTCCAGCGCTGGGCGGGCCTCACCGCCACGGCGGCCCGGTACGACCCGCTGCTCGACGCCTACAACCCCGCCCTGGACCGCCGCTACAACCGCTGACTGCTCAGAACCGCTTGAACACCGACAGGGCCGGCAGGGCGCGTCCGCTGTAGTCGAACAGCGCCTGGTTCTCCCAGCCGTCACCGGAGGCCGGGTCGGCCGGGTCCCAGCCCGCACCCTCGGCTGCCGTCCACGTCGGCTCCCAGTAGAAGACGCCCAGCGCGTTCGGCACCCCGGCGACCACGGTCAGGATGTCGCGCAGCGCGTCGGACTGGCCGCGCGGCGTCGCCGGGTAACCGCCGGTCTCGGCCAGGGCCGCGGTGAAGATGTTCGTCTCGTGGTCGTTCTCGGCGGTGGTGAAGCCGTACGCGGTCTCGGCCACCATCACCGGCTTGCCGTAGCGGCCCGCCAGGTCCAGGAGGTTGGCCTGCAGCGCGCCGAGTGAGCCGTGCCAGTAGACGTAGTGCGACACCGCGATCACGTCGAACGGCACGTTGCGGGCGGTCGCCTGGTCGAACCACCAGCGGTGCCCGCCGTTGTTGCCGCCCTCGGCCAGGTGCAGCACGACCTTGGTGCCCGGGGACGCCGCCGTGACCGCGGTGCTGCCGGCCGTCAGCAGGGCGGCCAGGCCGTCCCAGTTGTCCCACCGGCCGTCCGGCCACAGCAGGCCGCCGTTGATCTCGTTGCCCACCTGGGCCATCGCCGCCGGGGTGGCGTGCGGGGGCTGGTCGTGCGGGACCTCGTAGGTGTGGTCAAAGACGGCCTGCTTGAGCTGCTCGAAGCTGAGCGCCGCCCACGCCGCCGGCTTGTTCTGCTTGCCCGGGTCGGCCCACGCGTCGGAGTAGTGGAAGTCGATCAGCAGCTGCTGCCCGGCCGCCCTGGCCCGGCGCGCCTGGGCCAGCACGTCGTCCTTGTCGTTGTAGCCGTCGGCCGGGTCCACCCAGACCTTGAGCCGGATGAAGTTCACGCCGTTGGCCGCGAGCAGCGGGAACGGGTCGCGCCGCTGGCCCGCGGCGGTGCGGTACACGGCGCCGTGGTCCTCGTTCTTGGTCACGTGCGAGACGTCCGCGCCGGTGATCGCCAGCGGGGTGCCCGGCGCGGAGTTCGACGGGCCGAACGCGATGTCGTCGAAGTTCGTGTACTGCCCGGCGGCGGCGTCGGAGTGCAGCACGATCGTGCAGCGCCCGCCGGTCACCTTGACGGTGACGGCGAGCCGGACCCATTCATTTCCGGTACGGGGAATCGCGGCCCGTTCCTCCGCCGAGCCGCAACTGTTCAGCCCCACGTACGCCGAGGGCTGGTTGCCGCCCGAGCGCACCCGCAGGCTCAGCGTGTACGTGCCGCGCCGGAGCCCGGTGACCGGTTGACTCGTGGTGACCCGGTAGGCGGTGTCCGCGTAGTGCGTCAACTGATGGCTGCCGGTGTAGCCGCC
>NZ_JBEZGQ010001050.1:0-2806 GCF_040650095.1 Actinoplanes sp. NPDC048791
TCTACCCGGACCCTGCAGGACGGCGTCAAGCGCACCGTCCTGCCCTCTGGTCTGCGCATCATCACCGAGGCGATCCCGACCACCCGCAGCGCCGCTCTCGGCGTCTGGGTCGGGGTCGGTTCCCGTGACGAGACCCCGGCGATGTCGGGTGCCTCGCACTTTCTCGAGCACCTGCTGTTCAAGGGCACCGAGAAGCGCACCGCGCTGGAGATCTCCGCGGAGATCGAGGCGGTCGGCGGCGAGACCAACGCCTTCACCACGAAGGAGTACACCTGCTACTACGCGCGGGTGCTGGACGCCGACCTGCCGCTGGCCGTGGACGTGCTCTGTGACGCGGTCGCGGGCTCGATCCTCGACCCGGCGGACGTGGAGACCGAGCGGGGCGTGATCCTCGAGGAGATCGCCATGCACGACGACGAGCCCGGCGACGAGGTGCACGACGTCTTCACCGAGGCGATCTTCGGTGCCGACACACCGCTGGGCCGGCTCATCTCGGGCACCGAGCAGACCATCTCGCCGATGACCCGCGCCCAGATCAACCGCTTCTACCGGGCCCGCTACAAGGCGCCGCAGATCGTGATCACCGCGGCGGGCAACCTCGAGCACGCCAAGGTGGTCAAGCTGGTCCGGGCCGCCCTGGCCGGCAGCCCGCTGGACAGCGACACCGCCGAGCCCGCGCCCAAGCGTGGCTCGGCCGGGGCCGCCCGCGCGCGCAAGCCGGTCACCCTGGTCCGGCACCGCGACACCGAGCAGGCGCACATCGTGCTCGGCTGCGCCGCCATCAACCGGGCCGACGAGCGCCGGTTCGCGCTCGGCGTGCTCAACAACGTGCTCGGTGGCGGCATGTCCAGCCGGCTCTTCCAGGAGATCCGGGAGAAGCGCGGGCTGGCCTACTCGGTCTACTCGTACGGCAGCCAGTACGCCGACGCCGGCCTCTTCGCGGTCTACGCCGGCTGCGCCCCGGGCAAGGCCGAGGAGGTGCTCTCGCTGATCCGCGCGGAGCTCGCCACGGTCGCGGCCGAGGGCATCAGCGCCGGCGAGCTGGCCCGCGGCAAGGGCATGGTCAAGGGCTCGTACGTGCTCGGCCTGGAGGACACCGGCTCGCGGATGAGCCGGCTGGCCAAGTCGGAGCTGCTGCACGGCGACCTGATGGCCGTCGACGAGATGCTGGCCCGGGTCGACGCCGTCACCCTCGACGAGGTCAACGAGCTGGCCGCCGAGCTGCTGTCGAAGCCGATGTCGCTGGCCGTCGTCGGGCCCTTCGACGAGAACGCGTTTTCGAACGCCCGCTAACCTGGGACGCCGTGACCATCCTCAGCCCTCCGCCCGTACAAGAAGAAGCGACGCCGGACCGGCGCCGGCGCCGGATCATCGGCATGCTGATCTGGGCGGTCCTGTTCGCGGTCGGCACGTACTTCATCGGCGTGCCGACCAGCGACCCGCTGATCGCCTTCGGCTGGCTGTGGCTGGCCACCATCGCGTGGCGCAGCGACCTGCCCTGGCGGCAGCACCTGCTGTTCCTGCGGGACTGGCTGCCCATCGCGCTGCTGCTGGTGGTCTACAACATCTCCCGCGGGTACGCCGACGACCTGTTCCAGCCGCACGTCACCGAGCTGATCGACGCCGACGAGGCGATGTTCGGCTGGCTCACCGGCGGCCAGGTCCCGACCACCTGGCTGCAGCAGCACCTCTACCAGCCCGGGGTGGTGCAGTGGTGGGAGGTCGTGGTCACCCTGATCTACGTCTCGCACTTCCTGACCGTGCCGACGGTCGCGGTGATCCTCTGGGTGCGGTCCCGCGCGCAGTGGGCCCGCTTCGTCCGCCGCTGGTTCACCCTCTGCGTCTTCGGCCTGATCACCTACTTCGTCTATCCGGCGGCGCCGCCCTGGTGGGCCTACAAAGAGGGCTACCTGCCCGAGCACGTCGAGCGGATCTCCACGAACGGGTGGGATGCGATCGGCCTGCACGGTGCCGGCAACACTCTGAACGCGTTGCAGGTGGAGGCGTCCAACCCGGTGGCCGCGATGCCGTCGCTGCACACCGCCTGGGCCATGATGGCCGTCGCCTTCTTCCTGCCGGTGGTGCGCCGGCGCTGGTGGCCGCTGCTGCTCGCGTACCCGCTGGCGATGACGTTCACCCTGGTCTACACCGGGGAGCACTACGTCATCGACGTGCTGGTCGGCTGGGCCTACGTCGCCGGTGTGTTCCTGGTCGTGGGGCTGGCCGAGCGCTGGTGGCGCAACCGGCACCCGGCGCCGGACGACGCGGCCACCGGCGTTAAATTGACCGGGTGACAGACGAGCAGCAACCGATCCGCGTCGGCGTACTCGGTGCCCGGGGCCGCATGGGCCTCGAAGTGTGCAAGGCGGTCGACGCCGCCGACGACCTCGAGCTGGTGGCGATGGTCGACCAGGGCGACTGGCTGTTCAACGCCTCGGACGCCGGCGCCCAGGTGCTCGTCGACTTCACCACCCCCGACGTGGTCATGGACAACCTGCACTGGGCCGTGGACCAGGGCATCAGCATGGTCGTCGGCACCACCGGCTTCACCGAGCAGCGCCTGGACCGGGTGCGGTCCTGGCTGTCGCACAAGCCCGAGGTCGGCGTGCTGATCGCGCCCAACTTCGGCATCGGCGCGGTGCTGATGATGCAGTTCGCGGCCCGCGCGGCCCGCTACTTCGAGTCCGCCGAGATCATCGAGCAGCACCACCCGCGCAAGCTGGACGCCCCGAGCGGCACGGCCACCCACACGGCCAAGCTGATCGCGGCGGCCCGGGCCGAGGCCGGCCTGGGCGCGATGCCGGAC
>NZ_JBEZGQ010001051.1:0-2801 GCF_040650095.1 Actinoplanes sp. NPDC048791
CGGCTCCCGGGCCCGGCATCGGATCGGCCACCACCTCCGCGGCGGACGTGCTGGCCGCCCTGGACCGCTGGGACTCGCTGACCCCGCCGGACAGCCTCGCCGGCTTCCCCCGCCAGGACAGCGTCGCGGGCGTGCCGGTCGTGGGCGTCTACGGCACCGGCCTGGCCCGGTTCGTGGCGCTGGGCCTGCCCGGCCGGCTCGGCGACGACGTGTTCCGCAACGCGGCCCGCTGGGGACGCCGGCTGACCGTGCCCGGCGGGGAGGCCGTGCTGATCACGGCCGGCCTGCTCAACGTCCTGGCGGTGCGGGCGGAGCGGACATACCTGGTCACCGGCTTCGTGGACGCGCCGCTGCTGGAACGGGTGGCCGCCGATCTGGCCGGAGGGACCGCATGATCATCACCAGGGACCTGACCAAACGCTACGGCCGCACCACCGCAGTACGCGGGGTCGATCTGGAGGTCCGCGAGGGTGACCGCTACGGCTTGCTCGGGCCGAACGGCTCCGGCAAGACCACCCTGATCCGGATGCTGCTGGGGCTGGTCTTCGCCACCCGCGGCGAGATCGAGGTGCTGGGCCTGCCCGTGCCCCGGCGGGTGCGAGAGGTGCTCCCGCAGGTCGGCGCCCTGGTCGAGGGCCCAGGCATGTACCCGCACCTGCCCGGGCGCACCAACCTCAACCTCTTCGACGCGGCCGGGCCGGGCGGCGGGCGTCGCGACCGGCGGCGGCGGGTCGACCAGGCCCTCGAACGGGTCGGGCTGGCCGGCATCGACCGGCGGCCGGTCCGGGCGTACTCGCTGGGCATGCGGCAGCGGCTCGGCCTGGCCGCGGCGCTGCTGCGCACGCCCCGGCTGCTGATCCTCGACGAGCCCACCAACGGGCTGGACCCGCGGGGTATCCGGGAGATCCGCGACCTGCTGACCGAGCTCAACAACGAGGGCACGACGGTGCTGCTCTCCAGCCACCTGCTGACCGAGATCGAGGCGTTCTGCAGCCGGGTGGGCGTCATGGACAGCGGCCGGCTGGTCCTGCAGGACGACCTGGCCGCGCTGCGCGCGCCGACCGGCCGGGTGGTGCTGCACACCCCGGATGCGGACCGGGTGGTCGCGCTGCTCGACGGCCGGGTCGAGGCCCGCGACGGAGACCGGCTGACGGTACGCCACCAGGCGCCCGACGACCTCAACGCCGAGCTGGTCACCGCGGGCGTGCGGGTCGTGGAACTGGCCGGCGAGCGGCGTTCGCTGGAACAGGTCGTGCTGGAGGCCACCACCACGAGCTCGGACCGCGTCGAAGGGGGCACGGCATGATCCGGGTCGAACTGGCCAAGCTGTTCCGCCGCCCGCGCACGTACGTGATCGCGGCACTGCTGTGCGCGCTGCCGTTCATCGTCGCGGTGTTCCTGGCCACCACCCGGATCCCGCCGCCACCGGGGCAGGGCGGCGCCTTCCTGTCCGCGGTCCTCAGCAACGGCGCCCTGTATCCGGCCGCGGCGATGGCCCTGGTCCTGCCGGTGCTGCTGCCGGTGTCCGTCGCTGTGCTCGCTGGGGACGCGGTGGCCGGCGAGGCATCCGCGGGCACGCTGCGCTACCTGCTGATCCGCCCGGTGGGGAGGACCCGGCTGCTGGTGGCCAAGCTGGTCTCGCTGGTGGTGTTCGTGCTCTTCGCCATCGCGACCGTGCTGGTCACGTCCTACGTCACCGGGCTGGCGTTGTTCGGCGCCGAGGCCGACAGCACCGGGGTGACGCTGCCGGCCGACGTCACCTCCCTGTCCGGCGTCACGATCGCCCCGGCCGGACTGGCCTGGCGGCTGCTCGCCACGGTCGCCTACATCACGGTGTCCATGCTGGGCGTGGCGGCGATCGCGCTGTTCCTGTCCACCGTCACCGACTCGGCGCTGGGTGCGGCGATGGGGGCGCTGGCCGTGCTGGTCGTGAGCCAGGTGCTGGTGACGCTGGACGCGGCGGCCGCGGTCCGGCCGTACCTGCCGACCCGCTACTGGCTGGCCTGGATCGACTTCTTCCGCGAGCCGGTGCTCTGGCGCGACATCGAACGCGGCGCCGCGCTGCAGCTGGTTTATCTGGTGGTGCTGCTCGGAGCCGCGTGGGCGAACTTCATGACCCGGGACGTGACCAACTAGGGCTCCAGGCGCTCACCGGCGTCGATGTGATCTGAGCGTCCGGCACGAGAAGTTCTCTTGCCCTCCGTGCACCGCAGGTGTTTGACTCGTTGCGCCGGGGCGACAACGCCGCCCCGGCGTAACGGGGATTGCGTTGTCGGCGGGTGCTGTCCTGCCCGTTCTTTCTGGTGCCCACCATCCGGTCGCGCAGATCCCCGCTGCTTCGTCTGTCCACAGTGGAGGATTAGGTGCACATCCGATCGGTCTCACTTCCAGCGGCGGCTCTGCTGCTGCTGGCCGGCGTCGTGGCCCCGGCCGCACCGCCGGCGCTGGCGGCCCCGCCGCCCCAGCAGGCGCCCCAGCCCCGTTATGCGAGCGAAGCGGCCGACATCTCGTCCGCCCGTGTTCTGGCCCGGCTGTCCGGCAAGCGCGTCGAGGCCCTGTCCGAACGCTCCGAGTCCACCACCACCTGGGCCAACCCGGACGGCTCGCTGACCTCCGACCTGGCCGCCGGCCCGGTCCGTTTCCGGCGTGCCGGAGACTGGGTCGACGTCGACCTCACGCTGCGGCGGGAAGCGGACGGCACGGTCGCCGCCAAGGCTCACCCGGGCGGGCTGCGGCTCGGTGCCAAGGGCGGCACCCGGGCCCGGTCGCTGGCCGGCTGAAACGCGGCACTCCACGGTCAC
>NZ_JBEZGQ010001052.1:0-2798 GCF_040650095.1 Actinoplanes sp. NPDC048791
GCTCACGTTCGCCGCGACGCCGCGTACGCGCAGCCCCGAGGAACCCCGGCCGCGTTCGGCGCGCGGCCGGGCGGCCCGCCGCTCGCTGACCGGGTGGGGGTTCGCCGGGCCGGCGACCCTGCTGGTGGTCGGCCTGTCGATCTTCCCGGCGGTCTGGGCCTTCTTCATCTCGCGGACCAAGTGGAACGGGATCGCGCCGGCCACCGACGTCGGCTGGCGCAACTACCAGCGGATCGCGACCGATCCCGACGCGATCGCGGCGGCCCAGCACACCCTCGTGCTGACAGTGCTGTTCGTGCCGGGCTCGATCCTGCTCGGCATCCTGATCGCGGTGGCGCTGAACCAGAAGATCCGGCTCATCGGCTTCTACCGCACCTGCATCTTCGTGCCGTACGTGGCGTCGGCCGCGGCGACCGGCATCCTGGCCAGCTTCGTGTTCAACCCGCAGTTCGGCGCGGCCAACGAGGCGTTGCGCCGGCTGGGGCTGCCGGCCCAGCAGTTCCTGGAGAGCCCCGGCCAGGCGCTGATCGTCATCTGCCTGATCGCGCTCTGGGGTGAGGTCGGCTTCTGCGCGGTCATCTACCTCGCCGCCCTGCAGGACATCCCCAAGGAACTGGTCGAGGCGGCCACCGTGGACGGCGCGGGCAAGTGGCGCGTCTTCCGGCACATCACGCTGCCGGAGCTGCGCCCGGTCACCGTCTTCACCGCGATCTGGCAGACCATCACGGCGATGCAGCTGTTCGATCTGATCTACACCACGACCCGCGGCGGGCCGCTGAACAGCACCCAGACCGTCGTCTACTACATCTACGAGCTGGCTTTCCAGACCCAGAGACTGGGGTACGGCGCAGCCGTCGCCTACCTGCTCTTCGCCGTGACGATGCTGCTGACCGTGGGCGTCATCTGGTACAACCGCCGTTCCGGATCGGGGGCCTTCTGATGTCGAGCCCGGTTTCCCTCCGGCGGCGCCGCCTGCCGTTCAGCCCCTGGCACCTGCTGCTCATGCCGCTGGCCCTGGTCTTCGTCCTGCCGCTGGTGCAGATGGTCCTGACCTCGTTCATGACCGCGCAGGAGATCAACCAGTTCCCGCCGAGGTTCATCCCCACCAGCCTGCACCTCAGCGGGTACCGCGCGCTGCTGAACGAGTCGCACATCGTGCGCTGGTTCGCCAACACCGTGCTGGTGTCGGGCATCGCGGTGGTCTCGCACCTGATCCTCTGCTCGCTGGCCGGCTACGGCTTCGCCCGGCTCAAGTTCGCCGGGCGCGGCCTGGCCTTCCTCGCCGTCGTGGCCACGGTGATGATCCCGATGCAGCTGCTGATGATCCCGACGTACCTGATGTTCGCCCGGGCCGGCATCGTCGACACCCTGGCCGCCGCGTTCGTGCCGTGGCTGGCGTCCGCGTTCGGCATCTTCCTGATGCGGCAGTTCTTCCTGTCGCTGCCGGTCGAGCTGGAGGAGGCGGCCCGCCTCGACGGTTGCAGCACGTTGCGCACGTTCATCAGCGTGGTGCTGCCGCTGGCCCGCCCGGCGCTGGCCACGCTGGCCATCTTCACGCTGCTGTCGAGCTGGAACGACCTGCTCTGGCCGCTGGTGGCGATCAGCGACGACAACCGGTTCACGCTGCAGGTCGGGCTGGCCAGCTTCCAGGGCACCCGGCGCACGGAATGGTCGCAGCTGATGGCCGGCAACGTGATCGCCACGATGCCGCTGATCATCGCGTTCCTGGTGGCCCAGAAGCGGTTCATCGCCACCATGACCTTCAGCGGCCTGAAGGGGTGATCCTCAGCGCCGGGTGGTGAGCTCGGGAGCCGGGAAGGTCTGCCGGAACGTGAACGCCTCCGGTGACGGACCGGCCGCGACCAGGTCGAGGCGCTCGCACGCCTCGTCGACGGTGGGGACGTGGCCGGCCGGGATCCACCACAGGACCAGCGAGGCCGGCCGGTCGTGCGGGAGGAACCAGTCGCGGCGGCGGCGCAGATAGTCCAGGTGGGCGCTCTGGTACGAGAACGCGCGCAGCGATTCGATCGAGTCCCACACCGACAGCGTGACGATCACGTCCGGGTCCAGCGGCCGGACGGTGGTGGCGTCGCCGTCCGGGCCCTCGGCCAGCCGCCAGACGAAGCCGGGGGCCGAGTCGGCCAGGGCGTTGATGATCTCCAGACCGGTCACGAACCCGGCGATGGACGGATCGGTGAGCGGGGCGCGGAGGCGGGCGACGTTGAACTGGGCCAGGTGGAATGCGCTCGTCATACCCAGCAGCACAGCAGACCCTCCTCTCTACTGTCAATCAGAATTGTTTTTAGACACCACGACACAGCAGCGGCCGGGAGCGGCGTCCATCCGGGCCTGCCAGCCGCCGGCCGCGCCGGCCCCCTCCAGCAGACCGCTGACCATGGCCAGGTTCATGCCGCAGATCAGCGGCGGGAACTGCTCGGCGAGCCGGTGGAACGGGCAGTTGGTCAGCTGGAACCCGGCCGGCGTCTCGACCGGCAGATAGCCGTGCGCCGTCAACAGCTCCCGGACGTCGGTGCCGGGTGGTGTGCGGCGGCCGTGCTCGCGCGCCACGTCGAACAGGGCGGTGTCGGCGCCGCTGCGCTCCACCGACTCGGCCAGCAGTTCGGCGGCCGTCCGGTAGTCACGCGGCGGCACGCTGACCGCGTGCTCGGCGGCGGAGGCCCGGTAGAGCTTGGCCGGGCGGCCCGCGCCGGGTCCGGTGCGGCCGGAGCGGCGGGCGTAGGAGACCTCCAGCAGGCCGGCGTCGACCAGCTTGTCCAGGTGGAACGCGGCCAGGGTGC
>NZ_JBEZGQ010001053.1:0-2798 GCF_040650095.1 Actinoplanes sp. NPDC048791
CGCTGGCCGCCTTCCTCTGGTCGCTCGACCGGCTGGCCCACGAGCCCGTCCCGGCCGAGCCCAAGCACCGCTGCCGGGTGCTCTACGTCAGCCCGCTCAAGGCGCTGGCCGTCGACGTCGAGCGCAACCTGCGGGCGCCGCTGACCGGCATCCGGCAGGCGTCCGGGCGGCTCGGGCTGCCACCACCGGACATCACCGTCGGCATGCGCACCGGGGACACTCCGGCTGACGAGCGGCGGGCCTTCGCGCGTACGCCGCCGGACATCCTGATCACCACGCCGGAGTCGCTGTTCCTGCTGCTCACCTCGGCCGCCCGGGAGTCGCTCAAGGGCGTCGAGACGGTGATCATCGACGAGGTGCACGCGGTCGCGGCCACCAAGCGCGGCGCCCACCTCGCCCTCTCGCTCGAACGCCTCGACGCGATGCTGGGCCGCCCGGCGCAACGGGTCGGGCTGTCCGCGACCGTGCGCCCGATCGACGAGACAGCGCGGTTCCTGGGCGGGGCCGGCGCCGTCGAGATCGTCCAGCCGCGCAGCAGCAAGACCATCGAGGTCTCGGTGCAGGTCCCGGTGGAGGACATGACCCGCCTCGACGAGGTGCCCGAGGTCGACGCGGACGACCCCGGCGCGTCCCGGCGCACGCCGTCCATCTGGCCCGCCGTCGAGGAACGCGTGCTGGAGCTGATCCAGCAGCACCGCTCCACGATCGTGTTCACCAATTCGCGGCGCGGCGCCGAGCGCCTGTGCGCCCGGATCAACGAGCTGGCCGCCGAGGCCGTGGTCGAGCAGGCGGACCGCGCGCCCGCCGCGCTGATGGCCCAGTCCCCGATAGCGACGGGAGCGGCGCCGGTCGTCGCCCGCGCCCACCACGGCAGTGTCTCCCGCGAGGAGCGCAAGCAGATCGAGGAGGCGCTCAAGTCCGGCCAGCTGCCGGCCGTGGTCGCCACCTCCAGCCTGGAGCTGGGCATCGACATGGGCGCGGTCGACCTGGTGGTGCAGATCGAGGCGCCGCCGTCGGTCGCCGCCGGGCTCCAGCGCATCGGCCGGGCCGGGCACCAGGTCGGGGCCGTCTCGCGCGGGGTCGTCTTCCCCAAGCACCGCGGTGATCTGCTCAGCTGCGCGGTTGTCGCCGAGCGGATGGGTGAGGGCGCGATCGAGGAGCTGCGCTATCCCCGTAACCCGCTGGACGTGCTGGCCCAGCAGATCGTGGCCATGGTCGCCCTGGACGCGTGGCAGGTGGACGAGCTGGCCGCGCTGGTGCGCCGGGCCGCGCCGTACGCGGAGCTGCCCGACTCCGCCCTGCACGCCGTGCTCGACATGCTCTCCGGGCGCTATCCGTCCACCGCGTTCGCCGAGCTGCGGCCCCGCCTGGTCTGGGACCGCACCACCGACGAGCTCACCGGACGGCCCGGTGCCCAGCGGCTCGCCGTCACCAGCGGCGGCACGATCCCCGACCGGGGCATGTTCGGCGTCTTCCTGGCCGGCTCGGAGAAGGCGTCCCGGGTGGGCGAGCTCGACGAGGAGATGGTCTACGAGTCCCGGGTGGGCGACGTCTTCCTGCTCGGCTCGACCTCCTGGCGCATCGAGGACATCACGCCCGACCGGGTGCTGGTCTCCCCCGCGCCGGGCGCGCCGGCCCGGATGCCGTTCTGGAAGGGCGACGCGCTCGGCCGCCCGATCGAGCTGGGCCGGGCCATCGGCGCCCGGCTGCGCACCCTGACCCGCGCGGAGGACACCAAGGCGACCGCCTCGCTACGCGATTCCGGGCTCGACGAGTGGGCTGCCGACAACCTGATGGCCTACCTGCGCGAGCAGCGCGAGTCCACCCGCAATCTGCCCGACGACCGGACGATCGTGGTCGAGCGTTTCCGCGACGAGCTGGGCGACTGGCGCATGACCGTGCACTGTGTCCTCGGCGCCCGGGTCAACGCCCCCTGGGCACTGGCCATCGCCCGCCGGCTCTCCGAGCGCTACGGCGTCGACGGCCAGGTCATGCCCTCCGACGACGGCATCGTCATCCGCCTGCCGGACACCGCCGAGGAGCCGCCCGGCGCCGACCTGGTCGCCTTCGACCCGGAGGAGATCTCCCAGCTCGTCGAGGAGTCGGTCGGCACGTCCGCGCTGTTCGCCTCCCGGTTCCGCGAGTGCGCCGCCCGGTCGCTGCTGCTGCCCCGCCGTGACCCGCGCCGCCGCCAGCCGCTCTGGCAGCAGCGCCAGCGCTCGGCCCAGCTGCTCGACGTGGCCCGCGAGTTCGCCGACTTCCCGGTCACCCTGGAAGCGGCCCGCGAGTGCCTGCAGGACGTCTTCGACGTGCCCGGGCTGGTCGGGCTGATGCGCGAGATCGCGGGACGCAAGGTCCGGCTGGTCGAGGCCGAGACCCCGCGGCCGTCGCCGTTCGCCCGCTCCCTGCTCTTCGGGTACGTGGGCGCGTTCCTCTACGAGGGCGACGCACCGCTGGCCGAGCGGCGCGCCGCCGCCCTGGCTCTGGACTCGACCCTGCTGGGTGAGCTGCTCGGCCGCGTCGACCTGCGGGAGCTCCTCGACCCCACCGTGGTGACCGAGAGCGAGGCCCAGCTGCAGTGGCTCACCGCCGCCCGCAGCCCGCGCGACGCCGAGGACGCGGCCGAGCTGCTGCGCCTGCTCGGCGACCTGTCCGCCACGGATCTCACTGCCCGCGGTGTCGAGCTCGACTGGCTGACGACCCTGCAAGCGAGCCGGCGCGCAATCCAGGTCCGCATCGCGAGCGCGTCGCGGTAGCGGCCGGCGTCCTCGACGCCGATCCAGCGTTCCTCGCTCGCG
>NZ_JBEZGQ010001054.1:0-2793 GCF_040650095.1 Actinoplanes sp. NPDC048791
GTCGGCGAGCCGGCCGTGCCGGCGCAGATAGGCCGCGACGCAGCCGGCGGCACTGCCGGTGGCCACGTCCTCGACGATGCCGTCGTTGTTCCAGTGCCGCCCCTCCAGGCCGTCCACGTCCAGCAGGTAGGCGAACTGCGCGCCGGCTGCGGCCAGCGGGGCCTCGAGGTCTTCGGTGATCCGGGCGCGGGCCAGAGCGTCGGCCCGCACCGGCAGGATCAGGTAACGCAGCCCGGTGCTGACCACCTCGGCGGGCAGTCCGGTGTCGAGATCCTCCGGATGCAGCGAAAACAACGGAAGCAGGCCCGCCACCTCAGGAGCTCCGAGGAAGTCCGGGGTGCCCTGCTCCAGCACACCGGCGTACTGCCCGGAGGAGTGCCGCCGGGTCGTGACCCGGACCGTGCGGGCCGGCAGCCGCAGCGTCCAGGTCTCGCTGTCGGCCGTGCCGTGCAGCGCGTGCAGCACGCAGGCCGCCCCGACCACCGGATGACCGGCGAAGCCGAGCTCCTCCAGCAGATCGAAGACCCGGGCCACCCAGCCCTCACCGTCGCGGGTCAGGAAGATGGACTCGAAATGGCGCAGCTCGCGGGTGATCGCCGCCATCTGCACGCCGTCGAGACCGGCGGACTCCGCGAAGACCGCAAGACTGTTGCCGCTGTACGCCCGGCTGCCGAAGACGTCGACGTGGTGATAGCGCAGCCGGTCCGGATCACTGGGTGGAGTCACCCGGCAAAGTCTCGGCGGTGCGGCGCGCGAAGTCGAGGCCGCCGAGCCGGTGCACGGTGGCCGGGTCGGAGAACACGACGATGCGGGCGATCCCCGTCGCGGTCGGCGTGATCATGCCGACCCCGAAGGCCTCGTACGAGCCGTCGGTCGCGCGGTGCCAGGCGGCGAAGCCCGCCTCCCCGTTCAGGCCGGCGGCCCGCATGCGCCACTCCCCCGGCGAGCCCAGAGCCTGGTGTTCCAGGTACCGCAGGCAGGTCTTCTTGCCCGAGTACCAACTGCGCACCGGTACGGCCTCCAGCACCGCGTCCGCCCGCAGCAGCCGCTCGATGGCGCCGATGTCCGCGGCCTCGAAAGCGGCCAGATATCCGCGCAACAGCTCCCGCGCCCGGGGATGGCTGGGCTCCACCACGTCGTCCATGCTCGGCGTGACCTCCTCGATGCGGCGCCGGGCCCGCTGGAGCAGGCTCTTCACGGCCGGGGTGGTGGTGTCGAGGCTCCGGGCCACCTCGGCCGCGGGCCAGGCCAGCACGTCTCGCAGAATCAGCACGGCCCGCTGCTTCGGCGGCAGGTACTGCAGGCTGGCGATCAGGGCCAGCCGGAGCGAGTCGCGGGAGATCACCGTCGCCTCCGGGTCGTCGGGCGCGGCGGCGAACAGCGCGTCGGGCACCGGCTGGATCCACCTGGTGCCGGGATCGCCGAGCACGGGCGGCGCGTACGGGTCGTCGCTGGGCGCGCCGAGCCCGGACGGCAGCACGCGGCGCTCGCGGTGCTGCAACGCCGTCAGGCAGGCGTTGGCCGCGATCCGGTAGAGCCAGGTACGCAGCGACGCCCGCCCCTCGAAGCCGCCGTACGACTTCCAGGCCCGCAGGTACGTCTCCTGCACCAGGTCCTCGGCGTCGTCGGCCGAACCGGTCATCCGGTAGCAGTGGGCGAGCAGCTCGCGGCGGAAAGTCTCGGCCCGGGCGGTGAACTCGTCATCGGCGCCCCCGCTGTCCCTGGTGCTCGGCATTTGTCGTCCTCCCGTACCGGTGGTTGGCCGTGAGCGCGCACTCCGGCCCAGAGTGACAGACCGCCCGGCCGGCCCGAAGGAATCGGATGTAAAACTTTTTAGACATCATGTCAAAGATTTGCTACCTTCTTCTATGTCAAACATTCTGTACATCGAAGGGGCCGGTCGTGACGCACGAGGAGAAACGCGCGTGGATCAGGCTGGTGGTGGCCGTCCTCGGCTACGCCGCCTACGTGGCCGTCATCGCGAGCCGCGTCGACGGCCGCCCACTGGCCTCGGTGCCGTACGCGGGAATTCTGCTGTGGACTGTCGGCGCCGCCATCGTCGCCTCGATCGTGGCCGAGATCGCGATGGCCGCGGGCAACCCCCGCGCCTCCCGCCTCAAGGACGACCGCGACCGCGAGATCGGCCGGCTCGGTGAGCACGTCGGGCAGTCGTTCGTCGTGATCGGCGCGGTCGCCGCGATGCTGATGGCGATGGCCGGGTGGGCGCCCTTCTGGATCGCCAACGTGATCTATCTGTGCTTCGTGCTGTCGGCGGTCCTCGGCGGCATCACCAAGGTCATCGTCTACCGCCGGAGCCTGCCGCCATGGTGAAGCCGACGCAGGTCACCAACAGCATCCGCGCGCTGCGCTTCGCGCACGGTGAGATGACCCAGGCCGAGCTGGCCGACCGGATCGGCGTGACCCGGCAGACGCTGATCGCCATCGAGCAGGGGCGCTACTCGCCCTCGCTGGAGATGGCCTTCCGGATCGCCCGGGTGTTCCGGGCGCCGCTCGACACCGTGTTCCAGTATCCCGACGACCCCGAGGAGAAACCGTGAAAGCCATCGCCCAGGACGCGTACGGCTCAGCCGACGTCCTCCAGCTCCGCGAGGTCGACCCGCCGCCGGTCGGCGACCGGGAAGTGCTCCTCGAGGTGCGCGCCGCCGGCGTCGACCCGGGCGTGTGGATCTTCATGACCGGCCGGCGACTTCGACATGAGCGTGGCCGCCGAGCTGTCCGATGCTCTGGTGCGCGCGGCCCGGGCCCCGGGCGTCCGGGAGGTCCTGGTCGACC
>NZ_JBEZGQ010001055.1:0-2787 GCF_040650095.1 Actinoplanes sp. NPDC048791
GGCGTCGAGGGCACCACGAAGTCGCCGGGCCACCGGGGCCTCGACCGTGCTGGATGCGGATTTGACGAACTCGCCCATCTCCTTGAGCTTGGCGAGAACGGTCTTGCTGTCGACCCCGAGCTCTTTGGCGAGCTCGTGAACGCGGGCCTTGCCTGGCACTGCACTCCTCATCTCGAGGTCGTACGAGCAGCGCCCGCCGACCTCACTCGTGCACTAGAAGCCTGGTCATTTCAGGGACTTCATCGTGTGCTCATCTGGGTCGTCCTACCTTGCTGGACATGGATGGGGCACCTACGCCACATCATCGGTGGTTCCGGACGGCACGGTGACCGCTCGGATGTGCTCGGCAAGCAATCCGGTGTCAGCAACACCGGTGAGTCGCAGCGCACGCCCGAAGGCGCGACGCCGCTCCGCCTGCGCGAAGCAGGCCGGATCAGGATGCACATGTGCTCCCCGGCCCGGCAGCCGGCGGCCCGGATCGGGCTGGAGCCGGAGGTGACCTCCTGCTCCGACCGCGACGAACCGCAGTAAATCGGAGGCCGGCACGCGTGAGCGACAGCCAACACAGGTGCGTGTCGGACCGGCCACCCGAAAGTCTACCCCGCGTGCCTCGTGCTCGGGTATCCGGTCAGCTCCCGGTCTCGGCGGCATCGCGCTCGGAGGCCGGATCCGGCTGCTCGTTGTCCGGACGGATGTCGATGCGCCAGCCGGTCAACCGGGCGGCCAGCCGGGCGTTCTGCCCCTCGCGGCCGATCGCCAGCGACAGCTGGAAGTCGGGCACGGTGACCCGGGCGGTGCGGGTGGCCGCGTCGACCACCTCGACCCGCAGGGCCTTGGCCGGGGAGAGCGCGTTGCCGACGAACTGCGCCGGGTCGTCCGAGTAGTCGATGATGTCGATCTTCTCGCCGTGCAGCTCGCTCATCACCGCCCGGACCCGCTGACCCATCGGGCCGATGCAGGCGCCCTTGGCGTTGACCCCGGCGACCCGCGAATGCACCGCGATCTTCGAACGGTGACCTGCCTCACGTGCGATGGCGGCGATCTCCACCGTGCCGTCGGCGATCTCCGGCACCTCCAGCGCGAAAAGCTTCTTGACCAGCGCCGGGTGGGTGCGCGACAGGGTGATCTGCGGGCCGCGGAAGCCCTTGGCCACGTGCACCACGACGCAGCGGATCCGCGAGCCGTGCTCGTACGTCTCCCCCGGCACCTGCTCGGCCTGCGGCAGGACCGCCTCGAGCTTGCCCAGGTCGACGATGACGATGCCCTTCTCGGCGCGCGCCGCGTCGGCCTGCACGATGCCGGTGACCAGGTCACCGTCGCGGCCCGCGTACTCGCCGAAGTGCACCTCGTCGGTGGCCTCGCGCAGCCGCTGCAGGATGACCTGCTTGGCGGTCATCGCGGCGATCCGGCCGAAGTCGTGCGGCGTGTCGTCCCACTCCCGGACCAGGGTGCCGTCGGCGTCCAGCTCCTGGGCGAAGACCTGGGCCGCGCCGTTCTTGCGGTCGATCTGCACCCGGGCGTGGCTCTCGGCCCCGTCGGTGTGCCGGTACGCGGTCAGCAGTGCCGTCTCGATCGCCGCGAGGATCGTCTCGAACGGGATCTCCCGCTCGCGCTCCAGGGCGCGCAGCGCCGCGAGGTCGATGTTCACTTGTCCTCGCCCTCCCCATCCTCGTCGTCATCTTCATCGTCCTCGTCCTCGTCGCCCTCGTCGGGCTCGTCGGGGAAGACGGCTTCGTCCAGCCGCTTGAACTCGATCTGGACCTTGCCCGGCCCCAGATCGGCGTACGGGATCTCCGTGCCCTTGCCGTCGACGTCGAGCACGACGCCGGTCTCGTCGGCCGCCGTGATCCGGCCGGTCAGCGACCGGCCCGCGACGGTGACGGCGACCAGCCGGCTGACGTTGCGCCGCCAGTGCCGGGGCAGGGTCAGCGGCCGGTCCACGCCGGGCGAGCCGACCTCGAGCTGGTATTCACCCGCCAGGACCTCGCCCTGGTTCTCCTCGGCCGTGTCGAGCGCCTGGGAGATCTCCCGGGAGACGACCGCGACGTCGTCGAGGCTGATGCCCCCGTCGGCGTCGACCAGGACCCGGAGAACGTGCCGGCGGCCCGCGCGGGAAAGGTTGACGTCCTCGAGGTCGAACCCCGCGGCGACCACGACCGGCTCGATCACCGCGCGCACCCGGGCCTTGGCGGCCACCAGGTCGATGCGCGGAGCAGCGGGCTGACGCGTCTCCTCGGCTGCCTCTCGGCTCCGGCCCCCGCCGGAGCGGCGGTTCGCCGGCCGGGCGCCGCCGCGACCACGCTGCGTCATCGGGCCCAACCCTTCTGCTCGAATGCGGCGCGCGGCAAACGCTCCGTGCGCCGTTCGCCGGCAACACCGGCATGGCACCGGGGCTGAAAATCCCCGGCGGCTGACGCAGAGCGTTACGCGCCGGCGGCGCGGGCCGGCCGCCGCCGCTCCGATTCGGCGCCCGGTGCAGGTCAGCGACGCCTGGTGCGGATGGTGTTGACTGACCGGGTGAAAAGACGTCACCTGATCGGCGTGGCTGCCGGTGGGGCGCTGAGCGCGACGGCACTGGGCGGCTGCGGGCTCTTCTCCGATGATCCAGAGCCCGCTCCGGCGCCGGACGCCCTGCAGCCCGTGCTCGACGAGGCCCTGGCCCTGGCGGCGGCTTACGACCGGGCCGTGCTGGCCCAGCCCGGCCTCGCGAAGAGGCTGACCCCGCTCGCCGCCGACCACCGCACGCACGCGGCCGAGCTGTCCCGCGTCATCGGCAGGGTGGTCCCC
>NZ_JBEZGQ010001056.1:0-2785 GCF_040650095.1 Actinoplanes sp. NPDC048791
CGGTCGGGTCGGTGGCCTCGGCCAGCGCGCCGTGGGCGGCGCGGCGTTCCCCGGCCGAGGCGGCGCGGTACACCGCCGACCGGGCCAGGGGGTGACAGAAGCGGATGCGGTGGCCGAACTCGGCCAGCCCGGTGTTCGCGGCCTCGTCACTCGACGCGGTCAGATCGAGGCCGAGCCGGCCGGCGGCCGCCCAGAGCAGGCCGGGGTCCCCGGTCGGGTCGGCGCCGGCGACGATGAGCAGGAGCCGGGCGTACGGGGACAGCCCGTCCAGCCGGGACCGGAAGCCGTCCTCGATCCGCGTCGGCACGCTCGACCCGTCCGGTGGCACGAAACCCCCGGCCCGGGGCAGTTCGAGCAGCGCCAGCGGACTTCCCTGGGCCTCGGCGATCAGCCGGTCACGGACCTGGTCGTCCAGGGGGAACGGGCTACGCGTCACGAGCAGTGTCTTGGCCTCCTCGTCGCTCAGCCCGGGCAGGGTCAGCCGGGGCAGCTCGCCAAATCCGTCGGGGGCCGCCCGCGTCCGGACCCCGAACAGCATCGCCACCGGGTCGGTCGTGACCCGGCGGGCCAGGAAGAGCATGACCTGGGCGGACGCTTCATCGAGCCACTGCGCGTCGTCGATCAGGCACAGCAGGGGCTGGTGCTGCGCGGCGGCGGTCAGCAGGCCCAGGGCCGCCATGCCGATCTGGAACGGTTCGGACGGTCCCTCGGCCAGGCTGAAGGCCACCCGCAGGGCGTCCCGGCTGCGCGGCGGCAGCTCGGACAGGCGGTCCAGCATCGGCAGGCACAGCTGGTGCAGTCCGGAGTACGGCAGCTCCTGCTCGAACTCGGAACCGGACGCGTGGACCACCCGGAACGCCGTAGCCGCCTGGGCCGCGTACCCCAGCAGTGCGCTCTTGCCGATGCCCGCCTCGCCGGCCAGCACGAGCGCGCCGCCGCGGCCCGCGGCCGCCCGGCCGGTCAGCTCGGTGAGGCGTTGCGTTTCCGCACGCCGGCCGACGAGCCGGTCGGGCCGGGAGGACAGCGTCAGCATGGCGCCGACAGTATGGGATCGGCGCACCGCCGACACGTCGATCGCTCAGGGCGTACCCGTCGCCGGGTCCGGCACCAGGATGACCTTGCCCGCGACGGTGCGGGACTCGGCGAGCGCGAGTGCCTCGCCCGCCCGGCTCAGCGGGAAGGTCGCGGCGACCTGCGCGGTGAGCACGCCCTCGGCCAGCAGCGCGAATACCGCGGTGAGGTCCTCGCGCAGGCGCGCCCGGAACGCCGCCGTCCGCCGTTCGCCGGCCCAGAAGTTGTAGAAGCGGGCGCCCTTGCCGTTCGGCGAGAGGTGCCACATCCACAGCTGGGAGAACAGGCTCAGGAAGACGGCCTGCGTCGAGGCGGAGTTGTCCTTCAACGCGGCCGTGCCGTAGGAGACCAGCGTGCCGCCCTTGCGGATCAGATGCCACGACTGCTTGAGCCCGTCCCCGGCAAGGTGGTCGAAGACGGCGTCCACCCCGCCCGGGGCCAGCGCGGCGATCCGGTCGTACAGGTGCGGGTCGCGGTGGTCGACCGGGATGGCCCCGAGCTTGTCCAGCAGCGGGTGGTGCCGGGCCGCCGCGGTGCCGATGACCTTGATGCCGTCGTGCTGGGCGAGTTGCACCAGCGTGGATCCCACCCCGCCGTTGGCGCCGAGCACCACGATGGTCTGGCCGGCGCGGACCTTCGCCAGCCGCAGCAGCTGGCGGGCGGTGACGCCGTTGACCACGACCGTCTCGGCCTCGGCGGGGTCCACCCCGTCCGGCACCGCGATCAGGGCATCGGCGTCGACCAGGACGTGACTGGCCCAGCTGCCCACCTTGGTCACCACGGCGAACCGGCGCCCGGCCAGCGCCGGGTCGGCTCCCGGCCCGAGGCGGGCCACCGTGCCCACCGCGTCGTAGCCGGGGACGAACGGGAACGGCGGTTGCCCGTAGTACCGGCCGAGCCGCATCTGCTGCTCCGCGAACGAGACACCGGTGGCCTCGACGCGCAGGACGACCTGCCCGGGGCCGGGCGCGGGGATCTCGCGGGTACGGACCTCGAGGCCGTCCGGCTGCACGATGCCGGGAAGAACGATCTCCGTCATGACGGCTGCGCCGAGCTCGGACACAAAGGCTCCTTCGATGGTGCGGCTATTCGGGGGAGTGCGCCGAGGCGTACGGGGTCCGGACGCCCTGGTACGCGAGGTGCATGATCATGCCGTTGGCGCCGTGCTGGAAGTTGTGGCAGTGGTCCATCCAGATGCCCGGGTTGTCGGCGACGAACTCGAACTCGTAGACATCGCCGGTGCTGATGTTCAGCGTGTCGGTCCACCACGGGCTGCCGGTGGCCGGCTCACCGTTGCGGGACAGCACCCGGATGCGATGGCCGTGCAGGTGGAACGGGTGCTCGATGGTGCTGCGGCTGGCGATGCGCATCCTGACCCGGTCTCCGCGGGTGACCTCCAGCGAGGGCACCGCGGGGTACAGCCGGCCGTTGATGAGGCTGCTGACGTACGAGAGGCGGCCCTGGCTGAAGCCGAACCCGTCGTCCAGTCGCAGGTCGAACGTCCGCTGGTAGGTCTGGGCCGGAGGTGCCGGGCCGGAGCCGTAGGCCAGCGGGTCGAACTGCTCCCCGCTGTCCACCCGGACCGGTGCGGCTGCGCCGTCGGGACTGAAGGTCAGTGCGGTGTTCCCGGCGCCGGCCACGGTCACCGGGCCGGCCGGCATCGTGAAGGTGAGGTCGTAGCGGCCGCCGGCCGCCAGCACGAGCTGCGTTCCCG
>NZ_JBEZGQ010001057.1:0-2781 GCF_040650095.1 Actinoplanes sp. NPDC048791
GGCAGCTCGGCCTGCTGTCCGTCCTGGACTTCCGGCAGGCCCAGGTCAGCGGCGGCCAGCCGACCCGGTTCGTGGGCCTGGCCAACTACACCCAGCTGCTGGGCGACGCCCGGTTCTGGTCGGTGCTCGGCGCCACCGTCTTCTTCGCCGCGGCCTGCGTCGTCGCGACCCTCGCCGTGGGGGCCGCGCTGGCCGTGCTGCTCACCCGGATCAGCAAGGTGCCGCGGCTGCTGCTGTCGCTGGCCGCGATGGCCGCCTGGGCGGTGCCCGCGGTCTCCGGCTCCACCGTGTGGATGTTCCTCTTCGACACCGACCTCGGGCTGGTCAACCAGAGCCTCGGCGTCACCGGCTTCAACTGGATGTACGACCGCTACACCGCCTTCGCCCTGGTCGGCGCGGTGGTGGTGTGGCACTCGTTCCCGTTCGTGATGGTCACCCTGTACGCCGGCATCGAGGCGATCCCGAAATCGGTGCTGGAGGCCGCGGCGATCGACGGCGCGAGCGCGTGGCGCACCTTCTGGCGGATCATGGTGCCGGTCCTGCGGCCGCTGCTGGCCATCGTGGTGATCCAGTCGATCATCTGGGATTTCAAGGTCTTCACCCAGATCTACGTGATGACCCGGGGCGGCGGCATCGCCGGGCAGAACCTGACCCTCAACGTCTGGGCCTACCAGCAGGCATTCGCGGCCGGCGAGTACGGCCTGGGCGCGGCGATCGGCGTGGTCATGATGGTCATCCTGCTCGTCGTCACCCTGCTCTACCTGCGGACGCTGCGGCGATCGGGGGAACCGCTGTGAGGGGCACCCGCCGCCTGCTCGACGTCCTGGCGATCGTGCTCGCGGTCGGCACCGTCTTCCCGATCTACTGGATGGTGCTGGCCGCGGTGAAACCCGCCGGTGAGATCCAGTCGCTGCACCAGCGCCCGTGGACCCTGGCGCCGAGCTGGGACAGCTTCCACCGGGTGCTGGCCGTCGACAGCTTCGGCCGCTACTTCCTCAACAGCCTGCTGGTCGCGCTGGTGGTCGTGGCGGTCTCCGGGCTGTGCGCGTTCCTCGCGGCGGTGGCGCTGACCCGCTTCCGGTTCCGGCTGCGCACCACCGTGCTGGTGCTGTTCCTGGTCGCGCAGATGGTGCCGATCGAGGCGCTGACCATCCCGCTGTTCTTCCTCGTCCGCGACCTCGGCACCCAGGTCCCCGGCGTAGGGCTGAACACGCTGGGCTCCCTGATGCTGGTGCACACGGCGTTCACGCTGCCGTTCGCGATCTGGATGCTGCGCGGCTTCGTGGCGGCGATCCCCGAGGAACTGGACGAAGCGGCCCAGCTCGACGGCGCGGGCCGGTTCACCGTGCTGTGGCGGATCCTGTTCCCGCTGGTCGCTCCGGGACTGGCCGCGACCAGCGTGTTCTCCTTCATCACGGCATGGAACGACTTCCTGTTCGCCCGTACCTTCATCATCAGCGCGACCGACCGGCAGACCCTGCCGATGGCGCTGCTGGTCTTCTTCAAGCCCGACGAGAACGACTGGGGGGCGATCATGGCGGCGTCGACCCTGATGACCGTGCCGGTCCTGATCTTCTTCCTGCTGGTCCGGCGCCGGCTGGTCGCCGGCCTGGGCGGGGCGGTGAAGGATTGATCCCCCGCCCGGCGGTGCTGGTGGCCGGCGGTGGCAGCTTCGCCCTGCATTCCGGGACGCCGGTGACCGCTGAACCGGGTCTCGAGCGCCTGGCTGCTCGCGTGCGGGACCTGCTCCCGGGTGGCGCCGCAGCGGGCTTCGCCGGGCTGGGTGATACCGGGCTGGGTGATGCCGGGCTGGCTGATGCCGGGCTGGGTGATGCCGGGCTGGGCGATACCGGGCGGGGTGATGCCAGGCTGGGTGGTGCCGGGCCGGGCGGTGACAGACCGGCCAGCGGCGGGTCCGGTGGGCTGGCCAGCTCCGGGTCCGGTGTTGCCGGGCCGGGCGGGGGGATCCGGTTGCGGGTTGTGGCCGGGCTGGCGCCGGAGGGGTACGTCCTGGATGTCGGCGCCACGGGGATCGACATCCGGGGCGGCTCCCCGGCCGGCGTGCACCACGGCGTGCAGACACTCCGGCAGCTCCTGCCCGCCGACACCCTGCGCCGCGCCCCGATCGTGCCCGGTCCGCTGCCGGTGCCGGCCGTGCACATCGAGGACGCACCGCGGTTCGGCTGGCGGGGCGTGCTGCTGGACGTGGCGCGCCACTTCATGCCGGTCGCCGACGTGCTGCGCTTCATCGACCTGGCCGCGTTCCACAAGCTCAACGTGCTGCACCTGCACCTGACCGACGACCAGGGCTGGCGGGTGGAGGTCCCGAGCCGGCCCCGCCTGACCACGGTCGGCGCCTGGCGGCCCCGGACGATGCTCGGCTCGCGGATCCACGACCGCTACGACGACCGGCCGCACGGCGGGTACTACAGCACCGGTGATCTGCGGGAGATCGTCGCCTACGCGGCCGAGCGGCACGTCACCGTGGTGCCCGAGATCGACATGCCGGGGCACATGCAGGCCGCGATCGCCGCGTACCCCGAGCTGGGCAACGGGTTCGCGGGCGGGGTCCGTACCTCCTGGGGCATCTCCCCGCACGTGCTGAACGTCTCCGACGAGGCCCTGGATTTCTGCCGTGAGGTCCTCGACCACGTCGTCGCGATCTTCCCGGGCGAGCTGATCGGCATCGGCGGCGACGAGTGCCCGTTCGGCGAGTGGGACACCCCGGCGGCCCGCGCCCGGATCGCCGCCGCCGGCCTGGCCGGGCCGCACGAGCTGCAG
>NZ_JBEZGQ010001058.1:0-2779 GCF_040650095.1 Actinoplanes sp. NPDC048791
CGCCGGGCCTGCACGCCCAGCTCGCGGGTGGTCCGGATGACCAGGCCGAGCAGCACCGGTACGCCGATCACGATGAACAGCCCGAAGATCAGCCCGGAGATCCGCGACGGGTCCCGGCCCAGGGTGAAGGCCCCGTAAACCGCCGCGACCAGGCCCGCGCAGGACCAGAGGATGCGCGGCCGGGGGGCCCACAGCGCCACTTCGAGCAGCAGCCAGCTGGTGCCGACCTGGTTGATCGTCGTGTCGTCGATGAGCCAGAACGCCACGACCAGCAGGGCGGTCTGGGCCAGCAGGCCGTAGAGCTGCCGGCGGTGCAGGAGCAGGGCGAGGGCGAACGCGGCCACGGCGAGCAGCCATTGCGTCGGGGTGGGCGCCGGGCCGGCCTGGGTGCCGAAGAACAGGTAGCTCAGGCCGCTCAGGTCCAGCAGCAGCATCCGGACGAACGTGTCCCGCGCGTCGAAGAGCCGTGCCACCCATCCCACGAGGACCACCCTAGGCGCTCTCGGCGGGGCGGTAGCGGACCCGTACCAGGAGGTAGACCAGCAGGCCCAGGGGGCCGAGGAGAATCGTGAGCAGCAGCACCGGCGACATGATCAGCGCGGGGACACCGCGGGTCCGGCTGTCGAGCCAGGACCAGCGGCCGACGAAGAGGTCGAAGGCGAGCATGTGCGCCCAGGCCGCCGCCGCGCCGTCGGCCGTGCCGAGCAGTTCGCGGACGCCGCCGAGGGTGGGCGAGGCGACGGCCGGCAGCACCTCGCCGAAGGCCGGGATGACCAGCAGCGCGTAGATCACCACGACCGGCAGCACGATCAGCGGCGAGGCGATGATCCGCCGGGTCCAGGACCAGCCGGGCAGCAGGATCATGAGCGCCCAGAACGGCGCGGCGACCGCGAACGTCAACCCGAACAGAGCCCCGGTCATGCTGGCCCTCCCAGGCCGTCGTCCGCCGCGGCCAGGTGCCGATCGGTGCGGGCGGTCATGCCGCCAGCTCCAGAGCCGGCTGCCGGCGGCGGGCCACCACCGCGACGGTGGCGGTCGCGGTCGCGGCGGCGAGGGTGGCCCAGGCGGTCAGCGTCAGGGCGTCGGGCTGCAGCAGCGGCTGGCCGCGCAGCGCCTGCCAGGTCAGCAGGGCGGTGAGGATGCCGTACGCGACGCCGCCGACCGCCAGCAGCCGGATCCGGGTGAGCTCGTCGAGCCGGTTGCCGAGCAGCAGGGCGAGCAGCGGCAGCGCCTGCAACGCGTGCAGCCCGATGAAGTGGCCGATCCGCAGGTCACCGCCGGTGGTGCTCCAGCCGACCACTGGCAGTCCCGGTCCGCCGTCGCTCACGCCGACACTGTGCCCCATCTGGGCGGGCTGCACCATCGGGGTCGCCGCCACCAGGCCGAGCAGGGACAGTCCCAGGCCCCAGCGGACGGCGTGCGCGGACACCCGGTCGGCGATCCGCTGCCGGAGCACCACGACGCCGATCACGAAGTGCGCGATGAACAGCACCATGATCGCGCTGCCCATGACCTGCCACAGCGCGGAGTTCAGCGCGGAGGTCTCGTTGTAGTGGCTGGTCTGACCGCGCAGCACCTGCGTCACGATCACGACCATCTCGGCGACGGACATGGCGACCACCACGGTGGCGGCCCATTCGGCGACGCGGCTGCGCCGCGGGAGCAGCGAGAGCATCCAGGCCAGGGTGGAGGTGTAGAGGACGAAGGACACCGCGAACTTGAACGGCTTGAGCCAGATCGGCGCGCCGGTCAGGACGCGCGGGTCGGCGAGGGTGCCGACCGCCGCGACGAGGGCCAGCACGGCCATCGCGGCGGCAAAGATCATCAGCGGGCGGTGCCAGCGCAGCACGTTTGTCATGCCCTTGATGCTTTCGGGGCCGGCGGGCGCTTTCGCCCATCCGCGGGCCCGTCCCCCGGCCGGTGGTCGGAGGCCTTCTCCTCCCTGGGTAGGAGGTCGCCATACTGTCCGCGTGAACGAGGTCGTGTTTCCCCGGGCCGAGGACGGCCGGCGCAGCGGTTCGGCGCTGGGCCGGGCGGTGGTCGCGGACGCTCTGCGGGTGGCTGATCCGGCGGCGGCCGCGGCGGCCGAGCGGGAGAGCGACTGGCGTACGGGCTACCTGCGGCACTTCCGGGCCCTGGTCGAGGCGGGGCTGGACGGCGGCTACGACATCGCGCGGGCCGGGCTGGAATCGGTGCACAGCCGGATGCGGGTGACCAGCGGCGCGGACGAGATCCCGCTCGACGACGCTTTCTCCGTGGCTGCCGAGCCGCTGGACACCGTCACCATCCACGGGGAGGGCAAGCCCGAGCAGGAGCTGGTCCTGCCGTACCGGGGTGAGCTGCTGCGCGGGGACGCCCTGCTGCGCCGGCTCGACGGCTGGGTGCGGGAGGGCACGATCGAGGAGTCGTGCGCCGAGGCCGTCCGTGAGGTGGCCGCCGAGCCGGACTGGCTGGACCTGTCCGATCAGCGGCTGGTGGTGCTGGGCGCCGGCGCCGAGATGGGACCCCTGCCCGCCGTGCTGGCGTGGGGTGGCACGGTGATCGGCGTCGACCTGCCCCGGCCGCGGGTCTGGGAACGGGTGGCGGCCACCGCCCGGCAGAGCGCGGGCACGCTGATCGCACCGGGTGCCACGATCGAGGGTGCGGGCGTGGACCTGCTGACCGGGCTGCCGGCGGCGGCGCAGTGGCTGCTCGGCACCGAGGGGCGGCTGGTGCTCGGCAACTACGTGTATGCGCCCGGGCCGGCGTACCCCCGGCTCTCGGCCGCCGTCGACGCCCT
>NZ_JBEZGQ010001059.1:0-2777 GCF_040650095.1 Actinoplanes sp. NPDC048791
TGTACGACTTCATCAGCGCCGGCAACGCCCCCTTCACCTATCCCCCGTTCGCCGGCCTGGTCTTCCTGCCCCTGGCCGGCGTCCCCACCCTGCCGTTACAGCTGGCCTGGACCCTCGCCACGATCGTCACCGTCGCCGGTCTGGCGTTGCTGCTGGGCCGGCGGGCCCCCGCGTACGCCCTGGTCCTGGTGTTGTCGGCGCCGGTCTCCTCCGACCTGAAGTACGGCCAGGTCAGCCTCTTCCTCGCCGCCCTGATCGCGGTCGACCTGCTGGCCCTGCGGCACAGCCGGTGGCAGGGCCTGCTCGTCGGGCTGGCCGCCGCGGTCAAGCTGACCCCGCTGATCTTCATCCCGCTGCTCTGGTTCGCCGGTCGCCGCCGCGCGGCCGTGCTGGCGTCGGTGACCTTCGCGGCGTGCGGCGCGCTGGCCGCGGTCGCGCTGCCCGGCGACTCGTGGCGGTTCTGGACGACCGAGATCTCGCACGTGAGCCGCCTGGGCTACATCACTTCGGTCGGCAACCAGTCGCTGAACGGGGCTCTGCTGCGCGTCGAGCTGTCCGCGTCGGTGCGCTCGGCCGTGGTGCTGGTGGCCGGTGGGGTGATCGCCGCGCTGGCGTTGCACCGGGCCACCGGCCGGGCCCGTGACGGTGACTGGTTCTCCGCGCTGGTGCTGACCGGCGCGGCGAGCGTGGTGCTCTCCCCGGTCTCCTGGACCCATCACCAGGTCTGGCTGGTCCTGGCCGCGCTGCTGCCCGTACGCGGCCCGGCCTGGGCAAGGCGCGCCTGGCCGGCCCTCGTGCTCGTGGTGATGCTGCTGCCTGTCCCGGCGCTGGGCCCGCCACTGTGGAGCAACTCGAGGCTGCTGCTGGCGATCACGATCGCGGCGCTGCTGCCACTGTCCCGGCCGGCGTGGCCCAGTCAACGGTGTACCTGTGCAGCCAGCCGAACATCTTCTCCTGGTCGTAGAACGAGCGCATGGCCAGCGGGAACAGCAGGTCCCGCAGGATCCGGCCGACCGGACCGGGCGCCTTGTCGTTGTTCACCCGGGCCGTCCGGGCGGCCACCCGCTCCACCCGGGCCCGGCGCAACCCTTCGTAGCAGGTGAAGGCCTGCTCGACGGGCAGGTCCCGCAGGGCCCGGGCCAGCTCCACGGCACTCTCGATGGACAGCGACGCGCCCTGCCCCGAGCTGGGGGTCATCGCATGCGCCGCGTCGCCGACCAGGGCCACCCGGCCGCGGTGCCACACCGGTACGGGCGGCATGTCCTGCAGCCCGCCGACGATGACCAGCTGGCCGGGGTCGACCCGGTCGAGCAGACCCAGCGCCGGCAGAGTGTCGGCGGCGAACAGCTCGCGCAGCCGTCGCAGCCATTCGGCCGCCGGGATCTCGGTGGCCTGCGCGGCGGTCAGCATCCGGGCCGAGGGCACGTTGGCGAACCAGCCGGCCTCGCCGTCGTCGCCGATCCGGTAGCCGAAGAACGCCTTGCGCCCGAAGGCCAGGTGCATCGCTCCTCCCGTACTCGGCAGACCATGGCCGCGGCTCCAGCCTCCGAGCCCGACCAGGCCGGAGTAGCGCGGCTGCGGCGCGGCCGGGTCGAGCAGGCCGCGCACCGTCGAGCGGATGCCGTCCGCGCCGAGCAGCACGTCGGCCTCGGCGGTGCTGCCGTCGGCGAAGGTCGCGGTCACCCGGTCGCCGTGGTCCACATAGGCGGTGAGCCGTTTGCCGTACTCGACGGGGACACCGGCCGCGGCGGTCGCGTCCGTCAGCGCCCGGTAGAGCCGGGCCCGGGTGAACGTGTGGCTGGTGGGCAGGCCGGGCAGGTCCTCGAACTGGCCGAGGCGCTTGCCGCGACCGGTCTCCATGACCATGCGCGGGGTCGGCACCCCGGCCGCCGCCACCTCGTCGGCGATGCCCGCGGCGGCCAGCGCCGCCATGCCGTTGGGCGCGAGCATCAGCTCGCCGCCGATGCCGTCGGCCTGCCGGTCGTACGCCTCGTACACGGTCGCGGTGATACCGGCCCGCCGCAGCGCGATCGCCGTTACCGGCCCCGCGATCCCGCCGCCGATCACCAGTGCGGTCTGCGCCTTCGCCATGTCCGTCCTCCCCCGTGAGAAAATTCCTCGTACCGCCGATTATCTCGTCTAGCCGAGATACTAGCGAATGCGAGATACTTGTGTCCACGAGTGAATCCGGCCCGGCCCCGTCGCGGACGGCGCGGGAGGAGAGCATCGTCGAGTCGACCCGCCGGATGATCGCCGCGGCGGTGCTCTACAGCCACCAGGTGTCGGAGCAGCTCAAACTCGGACCCAGCGACGCCCAGTTCATGACGCTGCTGGAGGTGCACGGCCCGCTGACCCCGGGCCGGCTGGCCGAGCTGACCGGGCTGCGGACCGGCACGGTCACCGGGGTGCTGGACCGGCTGGAGGGCGCGGGCTTCGTCCGCCGCGACCGCGACCCGCACGACCGGCGCAAGGTGATCGTGTCGCTGGACCAGGAGCAGATCGCCGCCCGCGTGCATCCGCACTACACCGGGCAGGCCGAGCACATGGTCACGCTGCTGGGCCGCTACGACGACCGGGAACTGGCGGTGATCGCCGACTTCATGACCGCCGTGGCCGGCGAACCCATGCCCTGACCGGCCGGCCGGTCACTGCGTGCAGTGGAGGTCCGGCTCGAAGGCGTCCGGGCGGCCGCGGGCCAGGCGGGCGGCCTGCCGGTCGACCAGCCCGTGCGCCCGCCGCCGGGCGGCCGACCGGCGAGCTGCGACCTGCTCGGCCCG
>NZ_JBEZGQ010001060.1:0-2772 GCF_040650095.1 Actinoplanes sp. NPDC048791
CCGACCGCTGCCCGGAACGGCTGACCACCCGCCCGGCGGGGCCACTGCGGTAGTCGGTCGTCCAGGCCCAGACCGCCCGGTCGTCGTGACCGGTCTCCAGCTGTGTCATGGCCGGGAGCTCCCCGGCCAGTCGGGGGGCCAGCTCGCGCAGCCGGCGCACCTCGATCAACGGCGACTCGGTCGCGGGCACCAGGTGCAGCTCCAGGGCGGCCCGCTCGAAGGAGGAGGGCCGGTTGACGAAGTCGGATCGCCAGGTCACCTGGGGCGGGCGGCTGACCTGCCGCCACTCCACCGAGCTCGGCGGCTCGGCACTGTGGACGTACATGTTGCCGTGCATGACCCCGAACGCCGGGCCGCCGTTCGCGGTGACGTTCTGCACCGACCCGGGGCGATCCTCGGCCGGCCGGGAGAGGAAGTCGGTGATCACCGCGGCCGCGAACGCGGCGGCGTTGCGCACCGCGCGAGGCTGCGAGCCGGCGGCGTCCGCCACGGCCTTCAGCCCGTCGGCCTGATCACTGATGCCCCGCACGGTCAGCATCCGGACGCGACCGACGTGGGCCGCGCGGGCCGTCCCGGCGCTCTCCATCTCGATCGCCACGGCGTCGTTGTAATGGTGCTTGAGCTGCTGGGCCAGCGGTGTCGTCCGGGAATTGAGCACCACCTCGCCGGCCGCGATCGGCGCGAAGTGGACCTCCGGGGCATCCGGGCGCTGCTGGAACTCACGGGCGACCACCCGGGCCCGCTGCAACAGCTCGTGGTCGGCGTCGAACGAACGGGGCCGCGCGTAGGACTGATCGTCCTGCTCCTTGGCACCGTGGACAGCGAAGACGCGGGTCGCGACGACCACCGAACCGAGCGCGATCTTGTCGCTCAGGGCACCGGCGACCCCGACGAAGAGCAGCGCCTCCGGCCGGAACAGGTCGATCGCCTCGCCGGCCACCAGGGCCGCGTCCACGTTGCCGGCGCCGACCTCGGCGATCGCCACCCGGGCCCCGCCCAGCGTGCCGACCTCGTACTGGGTGCCGGACCGGGCCGATCGCCGGCTCAGGTCGCCGAGGTGCTCGCGGACCGCTGCGTATTCGAGCGACAGAGCGGTCAGCACCACGATCCGCGCACCGTCGTCCGTGCTCACTGATCCCCACTCCGCCGCCGGCCGGTCTCCCAGCCTACCGGAGGCATGATGGACCCATGGACGAGCAACGGGTCGTCGCCCGCGGCGGCACCGCGTACGCGGTCATGCACGCTGACCTGCACATCCACGGTCGCGGCAGGGCCTCGTACCGGCTCACCCGGATCGAGCCGCAGCCCGCGCGGACACCTGCGCGACCCGACTGGCCCGGCACGCGACTCGCCGCGCTGTGGCTGCACGGGCCGGACTTCGCCCGTACGGGTGAAGCGGCCGAAGCCGCCGCCGCCGACCTCGCCCGCAGCGGCTGGGTGGTGTTGAGCGCGCGGATCGAGCACCGCACCGCCGAACACCCGGCACAGCTCGTGGAGCCCGGCGCTCCGGGTGTGGTGATCATCGTGGACGGTGCCGACGACTGGTCGGTGGCCGAGCTGTGCTGGCTGCTGAGCAACGCGCTGGTGCACGAGCCCGGGTTACCGGTCCGGCTGCTGCTGACGGCGAGCACCATGGACGGCCTGCCGGAACTGCGGGCGGCGCTGGCCAACGTCCAGGCCGGGGTGAGCGCGCTGCCGGTGCCGTCCTGAACCCGGTGTTCATCGCGGCAGACCTTGACCAGGGCGCGGTACCGAGCGGACAGTGAACAGCGCGACTGCTACCTCCCGGTCGGCGGCAGCAACCATGCGGCGGTGCTTTCATGCCCGATCGAAGTCATTCCCTGCCGCTGCGCGGACGTAGCGTCGAATGCGAGGCCCTCGACCAGCTCATCGTGAGCGCCCGCGCCGGGCACAGCCGGGTCCTGGTCCTGCACGGCGAGGCCGGCATCGGCAAGACGGCCCTGCTGGAGTACCTGTTCACCCGGTCCGCCGGCTGCCGCGTCGCCCGGTCCGCCGGGGTCGAGTCGGAGATGGAACTGCCGTTCGCCGGGTTGCACCAGTTGTGCGTCCCGTTCCTCGGCCTGCTCGACCGCCTGCCGGAACCGCAACGTGATGCTCTGCAGACCGCGTTCGGGATGCGGGGCGGCACGGTCCCCGACCGGTTCCTGGTCGGGCTGGCGGTGCTGACGCTGCTGTCGGAGGTCGCGGAGGAACAGCCGCTGATCTGTGTGATCGACGACGCCCAGTGGCTGGACCGGGCCACCACCCAGACGCTGACCTTCGTGGCCCGCCGGCTGCTGGCCGAGTCCATCGCCGTGGTGTTCGCGCTGCGCGAGTTCGGCAACCAGCAGGACCTGTCCGGGCTGGCCCGGCTGGCCGTCGAAGGGCTCATGGAGGCCGACGCCCGCGAGCTGCTGCAGACCGTCGTCACCGGGCCGCTGGACCCGCGGGTGCGGGACCGGATCGTCGCCGAGACCCATGGCAATCCGCTCGCACTGCTGGAGCTGCCGCACGGCCTGACCGCCGCCCAGCTGGCGTTCGGTCCCGACGCGGCCAGCATGCCGCTGGCCAACCGGATCGAGCAGGGGTTCCTGCGCCGGGTGCACCCGCTGCCCGTCGAGACGCAGCAACTGCTGCTGCTGGCCGCCGCGGAGCCGGTCGGCGACCTGACCCTGCTCTGGCGGGCCGCGCACCGCCTGAGCATCCGGCCCGACGCGGCGAAACCGGCGACGGCGGCCGGGCTGCTCGAGCTGGGCGGGCGGGTGCGCTTCC
>NZ_JBEZGQ010001061.1:0-2772 GCF_040650095.1 Actinoplanes sp. NPDC048791
GCGGGGTTTTGCCATGCTGACCGAGGATTCCGACCGGTACCCCCGGGCCGCTCGGCTGTGAGCCCACCACGAGGCGGAGCCATGAGCCATGAGCATTAGTCAGAACCAGACTGCCAGTGGACGGCCGCTGCGAGTGGCCCCGGCCTGGGTCGGCGCCGCAGGGCCGGGCGCCGTCGCGGAACATCACCTGCCGGTGCGCGAAGCCGTCTGGATCTGGTCGGTGCGTCGTTATGCGCGCGTCTCGCTCTGGGCCCTGCCGGTCGGCGCGGCCCTCTACGGCTGGTCCACTCTGGGCATCTCCGCCCCGCCCGGACCGCTCCTGCTCAAGCTGGCCGCCGGCTGGTTCTGCGCCATCGCGATGATCGGCCTCGCCGGGCTGCTGGCCGGCTCCCGCACCCGCCGCTCGGCCGTCGCCGGGCTGCTCATCGCCATGGCCGGCTTCATCATGCTGCTCCCGCTGGCCGCGCTGCCGACCGGCACCGGCCCGGACGGCATCGGCCTCAGCGCCGCCCAGGTGCACACCGCCTCGCTGGTCGCGGCGGCCGTGACCGGCACCGGCTGGCTGCTGCTGGGCTGGGCGGTCTTCCGCTCCAAGCTGGTCAACCCGGCCGACGGCGTACTGCTGATGCTCGCGGCCGTGTCGATCGGTGCCGGCTCGCACGCGATGCGCCCGCTGCCCACCGTGGGAGCGCTGCTGCTGCTGGCCGCCGGCATGGGCCTGGCCTGGACCGGCTCCCGGCTCATTCCGCCGGCCTGATCCGTCGGACCCGGGTGGCATGCTCGGCTCGAAGCAACGACGAGCCGGGGAGTGCACATGGGCAAGGTGGTCGCCGACATCTCGGTGTCGCTCGACGGATACGTGACCGGGCCGGACCCCGGCCCCGACAGCGGCCTGGGCAGCGGCGGTGAGGGCCTGCACACCTGGGCCTTCAGCACCGACCCGGTGGACCGCCAGGTGCTGGCGTCGGCCACCGACGCGACCGGCGCGGTGGTCATGGGCCGCCACCTGTTCGACATCGTCGACGGCCCGCACGGCTGGAACGACGAGGTCGGCTACGGCGCGGGCCTGGCCGCGGCGCCGCCGGTCCTGGTGGTGACCCGCAGACCACCCGAAACGGTACGGCTGGCCGACCGCTTCACCTTCGTCGTGGACGGCGTACGCAGCGCGATCAGCACGGCCCGCGCGATGGCCGAGGAACGCGACGTGGTGGTCATGGGCGGCGCCCAGGTCATCCGGGGCGCAATGGCCGCCGACGCGGTCGACGAGCTGCGCCTGCACCTCTCGCCGGTGCTGCTCGGCGGGGGCACGCCGCTGTTCGACGCCGGGGTCAGCCCGCGCACCCTGCGCCAGATCCACGTCCGGGTCTCCCCGCACGCCACCCACCTGACCTACCGCGTCGACTGAGACCTCCGTCTCTACAAGTTGCGTCGGTTGCTGCGTCGATTGTTCGGCAGTATGGTGCCAAGAGAGGCTGCCGGCGCGTCCGCGTGCAGTCGCATCTCTTGTCAGTCCGCAGCACCGGAAGGACGACCATGAACGTGACAGTCGCCACCTCGATGACCGACACGTCCGCGGCGCCGGCCGGCCCCGATGGGCACGAAGTTGTCCCCGACGCCGTGCAGCTGGTGAAGACGATGGCCGCCCTGCCGGCGGACGACCCCGCCAAGGCTCACCTCCGCGAGCGCGCCATCGAGGCGTGGCTGCCGCTGGCCAACCATCTCGCCCACCGCTACTACGGCCGCGGCGAGCCCCAGGACGACCTGACGCAGACGGCGACGATCGGTCTGATCAAGGCGATCGACCGGTTCGACCCGGACCGGGGTGTGGACTTCGCCGGCTTCGCCATCCCGACCATCCTCGGCGAGATCAAGCGCCACTTCCGCGACCGCACCTGGTCCATCCGGGTGCCGCGACGGCTCCAGGAGCTCCGGGCCGCGATCACCACGGCGAACAACACCTTGAGCCACACGCTGGGCCGTTCCCCGACAGTGGCGGACATCGCCGGCCACCTCGGCATCACCGAGGAATCAGTGCTGGAAGGCCTGGAGGGCGCCATGGCCTACAGCGCCACCAGCCTGTCCACCCCGGTCGGCGCCGAGGGGGACCGGGAGCTCGGCGACACCCTCGGCGGATACGACCACGAGCTTGAACTGGTCGACATGCGGATGGCGCTCGGTCCGGCGCTGGCGTCGCTGGACGACCGGGATCAGAAGATCGTCGCTTTGCGGTTCTACGGGAATCTGACGCAGGCGCAGATTGCTGAGCAGCTCGGGATTTCTCAGATGCATGTGTCCCGGTTGCTCAGCCGGGCGTTGGTGGCGCTTCGGCAGCGGATCAACGCCGGCTGATTCTTGGGGAGTTCGGCCGGCTGAGGCGTTGGCGTTCGTCGCTGGGCCGGGGGCCAGGGCTGGCCTGGCTCCGCGGGAGGCTCGGCTCATCCGGGCGGGGCTCGGCTCGTCCCGGCCCTTGCCCGGCCTAGCTCGGCCCGTCCTGGTCCGTCTGTTTCCAAACGCCCATCCCGCCCGTCCCGGCGTTCCGACCGACCTGGCGGTTCCAGCTCGGCGGCTGTCCCGGCCGTGCTTGGTCTGGCCAGGTCGACCCGGCTTGCCCGCCCGACCCGGCTTGCCCGCCCGACCCGGCTTGCCCGCCCGGCTTGGCTTGCCCCGCCCGGCTTGGCTTGCCCGCCCGGCTTGGCTCGGCTCGGCCCGCCGGCTCGACCGGCTCGGCTTGCCCGCCGGGCGCGACTCGCTCAGCCCGCCCAGCACGGGCGG
>NZ_JBEZGQ010001062.1:0-2767 GCF_040650095.1 Actinoplanes sp. NPDC048791
CACACGAACAGCACCCAGACGACGCCGAGCATGGTGTCGGCGGCCCGGGCGGCGCCGTCGCGGTGGTGCCGGCCGTGCCCGCTGAACATCAGGAACGGGAAGGCCACGACGGCGGCGGCGAACAGCGCGGTGCCGGCGGCGAAGACGGCCCCGGGCCACCGGTTGCCGGACCAGACCAGGGTCCACCAGGGCACGCCGAACAGCAGCAGGAGCACGGCGGCAACGATCAGGCCGAATCGCAGGGCGCGGCCGGGCCGGCGACGCGGCTCGGTCTCGACGGTTTCACCGACAGACACAGCAGAAGTCTGCCACGGCCCGGCCGGCGGACGTTCAGGGCGGCGGGGGTGGGGTGCCGATGCCGCGGATCAGTGCGGCCGGGACCAGCAGATCCGCCCGGTCCCGGGTGGCCGCGATCACCGTGGCGTTGCGTTCGTCGGTGCCGGTCGCCCAGCGGGCCGCGTCGGCCTCGTTCTTGCCGAAGCGCCGGTGCCGATCGACCAGCCGGTCCAGCCGTGACTGCTGGTCCAGGTCGGCGTACCAGACCTCGTTGAGCAGTGGCCGGACCTGTTCCCAGCCGCCGGTCCCGACCAGCAGGTAGTTGCCCTCCGAGACGATCAGGCGGGTCGCGCGGGGCACTCCGATGGTGCCGGCGACCGGTTGTTCGATGACGCGTTCGAAGCCCGGCGCGTAGATCATCTCGTCGGTGTCCTCGCGCAGGCGGCGCAGCAGGGCCGCGTAGCCCAGCGGGTCGAACGTGTCCGGCGCGCCCTTGCGGTCGCGGTTGCCGAGCCGTTCGAGCTCCACGTCGGCGAGGTGGAAGCCGTCCATCGGGACGTGCGCGACCCACTCCGGGCCGGCTGTCTTCGCGAGTGCCGCGACCAGCTCCTCGGCCAGTGTGGTCTTGCCCGCGCCCGGTGCGCCGGCGATGCCCAGGATCGCCCGGCGGCCGTCGCGGACCAGTGCCCGGGCCCGGTCGACGAGCCCTTCGAACGTGACGGTCATGCCCGTACGGTACGGGCTAGAGCCCCAGCCGCAACGCGGTGACACCGGCCGGGGAGAGCGGCCTGGTCATGGCCCGTACCAGGTCGCTGTGGATGACGCCGGGCAACTGGGTGCCGAGCGCGCACAGCGCCGGATAGTGGTCGAGGACGTCGCGGTGGCTCAGCGCGCCGACGCCGATCAGCAGGCCGTTGACCGCTGACGGGGTCCGGGCCAGTTCCGCGCACAGCTCCATGCGCCACACCGGGTCGTCGACGTGCGTGGCGAACTCGCGGGCGATCCGGTTGCTCGCCGAGTATGTCTCGTCGGGTGCGGCGTGGCGACCGGAAGGGGCCAGTACCGGCGCCATCCGGACCACGACGCCCAGGTGCAGCGCGAGCTCCGGCACGGTGAGCACCTCGAGGCCGAACGAGCAGGTGTCGCAGAGCGGCTGGAAGGTCTCGGCGTGCACCACCATGGCGGGGCGCGGGCAGTCGGCCGCCGGGCTGCAGACGGTGTCCATGATGATCTCGGCGAGCCGGCCGGCCTCGTCGAAGCGGCCGATACCGAAGTACGCCGTCGGTGACTCGCGGTAGCGGGTCAGGGCGGCCTGTTCGCTGCCGTAGCCGTCGGGGTCGATGCCGATGCGGGGTACGCCGTGCTGTGCTCGGAGTTGGATGAGCCGGAACATCCTGTTCACTCCCCGGGGTCTTGAGGACGCTGCAACCGGGGGTACGCAACAGGATGTCCGGCGGTTCACTCCTTACGCTGGGTATAAGAAAACTGGCGCCGGGCGCGGTGACCCGTCAGCAGGAAGCAGTCGAATGTCACTGCGTGTAACGCGTACGTCGCGGCGGTGAGGGCCAGCAGCATGCCCGCCAGCACCAGGGCCAGCCGCGCGTCGAGCACCCGCCAGGCGGTGGGCAGCGCGGCGACGCCGAGGACGAGCCCGGCCTCGAGGGTGGCCTCGGCGAGTCGTCGCGTGCGGTCCGGTTTCATGCTCACACCCTCGCCGTGACGGCGGGTGTTCCGCTTCCCTCCGCAGCCGGATCGCGGCTATGACTTTCGGTAGAGGGGCCGGCCCGCGCCGGATCCCTGAGCGCCGGAGAGAATGACCGCCGCCGATATGTCGATCGGTGCTCCCGCAGTCGTGCTGGACACCGGGGGAAACCGCGCCGTAACGTGGCCTGAGCGGCCAGGACGTGCCGCGGACCGGGCCCGGGGCCGAGTTGCGCGAACCCCGAAGCTTGCCGGGATGGCGACCGATAATGGTCATGTCCGTCAGGTGTGGGAGGAACGAGCGGTGACCGTTGCGGCGCCGCCGGCATGGGAGTCCATGCCGGCGCTGATGTATCACTCCGTGTCCGCCGTCGGCGGCCCACTGAGTGATCTCGCCGTGCCCCGCAGCCGCCTGGCCCAGCAGCTCGGCGCGCTCACCGAGGCCGGCTACCGCCTCGTCGGGCTGTCCGAGGCGCTCGACGAGCTGGAGCGCGGCAGCACCGACAAGCTGATCGCGGTCACCTTCGACGACGGCTACCGCGACTTCCTCACCGCCGGCGTGCCCGTGCTGGCCGAGGCCGGCGCCCGGGCCACCCTCTACGCCTCCGTCGGTCACCTCGGGGCACCGGCCGGCTGGCTGGGCCGCTGGGCGCCCGACTTCGGCCGGCTGCTCACCTGGGACGAGCTCGCCGAGGTGGCCGACGCCGGCATCGAGATCGGCAACCACAGCCAGCTGCACCACCCGATCGACGTGCTCTGCGCCGCCGAGCAGCGCGAGCACACCCTCCGC
>NZ_JBEZGQ010001063.1:0-2765 GCF_040650095.1 Actinoplanes sp. NPDC048791
CCGGCGTCGCCGCCGCCGAGGTCCTCGATCAGGTCGGCCGCGGCCCCGGCGCTGCGGGTGTGGTTCCACTGCTGCGCCGGGCGCACGACCTCGCCGTTCTCGTCCAGAACCACCATGCCGTGCTGCTGGCCGGCGACGGACGCGGCCGCCACGTCGTCCAGGCCGCCGGCCTCGTCGATGGCCTGTTGCAGCGCGGACCACCAGGCGTCGGGATGCACCTCCGTCCCGTCGGGATGGGTCGCCCGTCCCTGCCGGACCAGCTTGCCGGTCTCGGCGTCGCGGATGACCACCTTGCAGGACTGTGTCGAGGAATCGATCCCGGCTACCAGCGTCATGGGGTTCATCTTCCGCTAGAGATCAGCGTGCGCGCAGCACGTGGTCGATGGCGAGCTGGTGCAGCTTGACGAAGTGGTAGCCCTGGGCACCGGCCGCGTCGACGTCGTAGTTCTCGAAGGCGCTCTTGTCGTTGAGCAGATCCTGGTAGCTTTCGCCGTCGTTCAGCGTCGGCTTCGACAGCTCCAGCACCTTGGCCTCCTCCAGCGCCGCCTGCACCTCCGGGTCGGCCCGGAAGGCCGCCGCGCGCTCCTTGAGCAGCAGGTACATGCGCATGTTGGCCTTGGCCGACTCCCACACGCCGGTGTAGTCCTCGGTGCGGGAGGGCTTGTAGTCGAAGTGCCGGGGCCCGTCGTAGCCGGGGCCGCCGCCGGGTCCGCCGTTCTCCAGCAGGTCCACCGTGGCGAACGCGCTGAGCAGGTCGCCGTGGCCGAAGACGAGGTCCTGGTCGAACTTGGGGCCGTGCTGGCCGTTCAGGTCGATGTGGAAGAGCTTGCCGTGCCACAGCGCCTGGGCGATGCCCTGGGTGTAGTTGAGGTTCGACATCTGCTCGTGGCCGACCTCGGGGTTGATGCCGAACAGTTCGGGGCGCTCGAGGTCGTGGATGAACGCGATGGCGTGCCCGGCCGTGGGCAGCAGGATGTCGCCGCGGGGCTCGTTGGGCTTGGGCTCGATGGCGAAGCGCAGGCCGTAGCCCTTGTCCTCGGAGTACTGGGCGAGCAGGTTGAGGCCCTCGCGGTAACGGTCGAGCGCGGCCTGCACGTCCTTGGCGACGTCGTACTCGGCGCCCTCACGGCCGCCCCAGAAGACCAGCGTCTTGGCGCCCAGCTCGGCGGCGAGGTCCATGTTGCGCAGGACCTTACGCAGCGCGTACCGGCGGACGCTGCGGTCGTTGCTGGTGAAGCCGCCGTCCTTGAACACGGGGTGGGTGAACAGGTTGGTCGTCACCATCGGGACGATCAGGCCGGTCTCTTCGAGGGCCTTCTTGAAGTTGGCGATGATCCCGTCGCGGGTGTGCGCGTCGGAACCGAACGGCACCAGGTCGTCGTCGTGGAAGGTGATGCCGTACGCCCCGAGGTCGGCGAGCTTGTGCACCGCCTCGATCGGGTCGAGGGCGGTGCGGGTGGCGTCGCCGAAGGGGTCACGGGCAGTCCAGCCCACGGTCCAGAGACCGAAGGAGAACTTGTCTTCGCGGGTGGGCTGGACCGACACGGTTACCTCCACGTAACAGAACTGATTTGTTTATTGGTTGAATTATTTGACCGCGGTGTGGCATTGTCAAGGGCGTGACGGGCCGGATGATGAGTGCTACGGGATCCCCGGTCCGGCAATCGAGCGTGCGGGCCCATAATCTCGCGCTGGTGCTGCGAACCGTGGCGAACAGCCCAGATCCGATATCTCGGGCATCGGTGTCCGCGGCCACCGGGCTCACCCGAGCCACCGTCTCCGCGCTCGTCGACGACCTCGTCACCGGCGCCCTGCTCACCGAACGCGAGCCGGCGCCCCGCACGGGAGCCGGCCGGCCGGCCGTGGGTCTGGTGGTCGCGCCGGACGGCCCGGCCGGACTGGGCCTGGAGATCAACGTCGACTACCGGGGCGCCTGTGTCGTCGACCTCACCGGCGCGATCCGGCACCGCCTCGTGGAGCCCGGCGATCAGCGCCTCCAGGATCCGCAGACCGCGCTCGCCGGACTGGGCCGGCTCGCTGCCCGGGCTCGGGCGCTCGCCGAGGCGGACGGGCTGACCGTGGCCGGCGCGGTGCTCGCCGTGCCGGGCCTGGTCGCCGCCGACGGCATGGTGCGGATCGCCCCCAACCTCGGCTGGCAGGACGTCACCGTCGGAGACCTGCCCGACGGGCTGGCGATGACCGTCGACAACGAGGCCAACCTGGCCGCGCTGGGCGAACTCGACGTCGGCGAACTCCCCCAGGACTTCGTCTACGTCAGCGGCGAGATCGGCATCGGCGCCGGCATCGTGCTGGACGGCGCGCTGTATCGGGGCTCCCGGGGCTGGAGCGGCGAGATCGGGCACATCCCGATCAACTCCGACGGGCCGGGCTGCCGGTGCGGCGCCCGGGGGTGCCTTGAGCAGTACGCCGGCCAGGAGGCCGTGCTCCGCGCCGCCGGTGTCGGCACGGTGAGTGCGCTGGCGGCTGCGGCGACGGCTGGGAAGCCTGACGCGCTGGCCGCGCTTACGGCTGCTGGTGCCGCGCTGGGCATGGCTATTGCGACTGTGGTCAATCTGCTTGATGTCCGGACGATCGTGCTCGGCGGCAGTTACGCGTCGCTGCTGCCCTGGTTGCGGGACGGGATCGCGGCTGAGGCGGGTCGGCGGGTGCTCACCGCCGCCTGGTCGCCGGTGGAGCTGCGGGCTGCGGCGCTGGGGCCGGACGCGGCGATGCTGGGGGCGGCCGGGTCGGTGCTGCGTGGCGTC
>NZ_JBEZGQ010001064.1:0-2764 GCF_040650095.1 Actinoplanes sp. NPDC048791
GTCCAGGCCGACCGGCTTCTCGATCCAGATGTGCTTGCCGGCCCGGGCCAGCGCCACTCCCAGCTCACGGTGCAGGAAGTTCGGCGCGGTGATGCTCACGGCCCGGACGCGCGGGTCGGTGGCCAGCTCGCGCCAGTCGAGGGTCGCACCGGCGAAGCCGTACTGCCCGGCAGCCTCGGCGGCGCGGCCGGGCACCTCGTCGGCGACCGCGACCAGCTCCGGCCGGACCCCGAGCTGCGGGAAGTGGTGCGGGACCCGCAGGTAGGACTGGGTGTGCACCCGGCCCATCCAGCCGAAACCGGCGACGGCGACCCCGAGGGCTTCTCGACTCATCCGGCCAGTCTGCCCCAGCTACCGCGCCTTCCTAGTGCACAACCTGACCGACCTCGAGCCGGCCGGGCTGGACGACGTCGGCGTAGGTGCCGAAACAGGCGGCGCGGCCGAGGCCGGGGACCTGGATGCGGTACTGCCGGGCCAGCGTGCTCAGCACGGACTTGTCGGCCGGCAGCTCACCCTGCCCCAGCCCGGGAATCACACAACGCGGGGTGGGCAGGTCGATCCGCAGCACCACGTCGCCCAGCCGCAGTTCGGTGCCGGGCTCCGGATCCTCCGGCAGGTCGAGGATCACATTCGGCCGGAACCGGGCGGCGGACACCGGAGCGCCGCCGCTGCGCTCACTCAGCCGGGCCAGCTCGCCCGTGGTCACGATGTGCAGTGCACCGAAGTCGGCGAACCGGCCGAGCCGTTCCACGCCGCCGACCGGGCTGACGGTCTCCTCGCCGGGCAGACTGCCCGCCATCCACTCCGGGACCATGCCGGCGTCGTCGGGCAGCACCCGGTGCAGGCGCGGATCGGCCGGCGCGGTCCGGCTGAGCCGTACCGGCCGGCCCAGGTGCGTGGTCAGGGCCGCGTCGGCCTCGGCGCTGCCCGCTCGTACGGCGGATGGGCCGACCCGCAAGGTGAGCTCGTCCTCGTGCAGGGACGTGCCGACCTCCAGGAGCCGGCCCCAGCGGCGCGGGTGCTTGGCGCTGCCGACCGTGCCGTCCTCGCCGTCCACGCACGCCCAGACCCGGTCGCCGGACAGGCCGGTGCGGTCGACGTCGGCCGCGTCCAGGGCCTCGCCCAGCGCACTCTTCAGGGGATAGCGCCGAAGCGCGACGATTTTCGGCATACCCACGATCCTATTTGTCCTTCGATCGGCCCGCCGCCTCCGCTTCTCACCAGGCCGGCCCGGCACCTCCACATTGTCCGCGGGTCGGCCCGTCACCTCCGTTTTATCCACAGGCCGGCCGGCGCCTCCGCGTTATCCACAGGCCGGCCCGGCACCTCCGCTTTCTCCCTAGGCTGGCCCGGTGACAACGTCGACCTGGCCCGCGACCTCCGCTCGTCGGCCGAGCAGCCGGACGGCGGCGATGATGATCGGCACGAGGACCAGGTGGCAGAGGGCGAGAGTCACCTTGCTGGCGGTATCGAGGTCCGTGGGCAGCGTCATCACGACGATCGTGGCGACGGCCAGCAACGGGCCGACGATCAGCGCGGTGCGGGTCACCCACGCGCCGAAACGGGACAGCAGCGCCACCGCCACGAGCCCGGCCAGCAGCGGCAGGGCGCTGAAGGCCGCCACGGTGACGCCGTCGACCTCGGCCGGGCCGGTGGGTGTGGTGAAGCGGAAGGTGCCGCCGGCTGCTCGGCCGACGCCGTACAGGATCAGATTGATCAGCACCGCCGCACCGGCGGCGGCCGTGATCACCAGCATGCGGTTACGCATCGGCCGGCTCCGTCCCGCGGATCAGGAACGCCTCGATGCGGTCGAAGGCTCCCACCCAGACCTCGCTGACGAAGAAGTCGCGGACCTCGGGCACCGGGAAGCCGCTCTGCACGACGGTCATCAGGGTGCCGTCGCCGGCCGCCTCGAAGGTGACCTCGATCCGGGTGCTCATCGTCATGCCGTCCGGGCTGGTGCCGGTGGACTCGGTGACCAGCCGGTGCGGCCGGTCGATCTCCACGAAGGTCTGCGTCTCGCGAAACAGGGTGTCGCGGTCGGGTCCCCACACGGCGGTCTGCTGACCGCCGACCCGCAGGTCCACCTCGATCTCGACGATGCCGGGCTGCTCGTCGAGGATGCTGAACCAGATCTTCTGCTGCTCCGCGTCGGTGTAGGCGTCGAAGACCTCGGCCGGTGTGGCCGGGAGCTGCCGGGTCATGCGCATGTCGAGAGTCACGATGCGTTTCCTTCCGTGCCGTTGCGAAGGGTGAAGTAGGCGTCGAGGCCGTCGAGCTTGCGGGCCCAGAGCCGCTGATAGAAGGCGATCCACGCCATGGCGTCGTCCAGCGGCGCCGGGCCCAGGCGGCACTGCCGCGACCGCCCGACCTTCTCCGTGACGACGAGGCCCGCGTCCTCGAGCACTTGGACGTGCTTCTTCATGCCGGTCAGGCTCATCCCGACCGGCTCGGCCAGCTCGCCGATGGTGGCCGGGCCTTCGCCGAGCCGGACCAGGATCCGGCGGCGCTGCTGATCGGCGAGCGACGCGAACACCCGGTCGAGAACCTCTTGCTGAACCATATGGTTCACCTTACGACACTGAACCATGCAGTTCAACATTGCTGAGGGATTGGCTGCCGTCGGCCCGGGTACCCGGCGCCCATGCGATTCGGAAACGTGGAAGTGCGACCGCTCGGTGGCGGGATGGGCTGCCTGTTCATGGTCCTGGGGTCGATCGTGCTGTCGGTGCTGTGCACCCTCGGCGCGAACCTGTTCGTACGC
>NZ_JBEZGQ010001065.1:0-2763 GCF_040650095.1 Actinoplanes sp. NPDC048791
GCGAGAAGGCCTCCTGCACCGCGTCCTCGGCGAGATCGATCAGCCCGAGGACGCGGATCAGCGCGGCCACCGAGCGGCCGTACTCGGCCCGGAAGATCCGGCCGATGTCGAGCTCGGCCACCGGCCGGTCCCCTCCCCGGCTCAGCCGTGGCTGGTGGCCACGAACGGGCGGACCTCGATCGGCGCACCGATGACGGCGGTGGTCCGGGTGGCCCACCGCAGCGCGGCGTCGAGGTCGTCGGCCTCGATGATGTAGAAGCCGGCCAGGTGTTCCTTGGATTCGACGAAGGGACCGTCGGTCAGCAGTGCCTCGCCCGCCGTTCGGCGTACCACGGTGGCGACGTCGGGCTCGGTCAGCCGGCCGGAGAAGAGCCAGGCCCCGGTGGCCTTCATCTCCTCCTCCAGGGCCATGAGCTGCTGGAACTGCTCGGGACTCATCGGCTCGGCCGGCTGGTCGCCGGCGTCGGCGGCGGTGTGCACGGACAACAGGTACTGGCTCATCGGACACTCCTCAGCGGCGGGCGCTTCCCACCATGCCCCACTACGAACGGCGGAGCGCCACATCGACAGGTGCCCGACGGAAATCCCGGTCCGTTACAGCTGGGCCTCGCGGAACAGCTCGAGGGTCGGCTCGAGCTGGGAGTGCAGCGGGCCCGGCAGGGTGGCCGGGTCGAACCAGTCCAGCTCGTCGAACTTGTGCGGCTCGCCGATCGCCACGGTGGCCGGATCGACGCGGACCGCGAAGACCACTGCGACCCAGTGCGACAGCGGTTCCGTGCGGACCACGTTGCGGACGCCGAGCAGGCTGATCTCCTGCGGCTCGGTCGCGTACTCCTCCTTGACCTCGCGGGTCACCGCGGCCTCGAAGGTCTCGCCGAACTCCAGCGCGCCCGCCCCGGTGTCCCAGGTCCCGGGCTCGTCGCGGGCACCGGCGGAACGCCGGGCGAGCAGGATCCGGCCGGCGCCGTCGTGGCAGATGAAGACGCAGGAGACGCGTGGTTCACGGGACATGGCCGTTCATTCTGCCGGATCCGGCTCTGCCGCAGGCGAGCCGGGCGGCGGCCCAGTCGGCGTGGTCGTTGCCGTTGCCGTTGCCGCCGTCGGTGACCCGCAGCTCCAGGCTCCGCACCCCGGTCACGTCGACGTCCAGGCGCTGGGCGGGGTTCGCGCCGGTGAGCACGCCGGTCTGGGCCAGCCGGGTGCCGTCGCCCCAGACCTCGAATGTCACCGAGCCCGCGCTGCCCGTCTCGTCGTCGACGCCCACGTCGGCGCGCAGCCGGGTGCAGTCGCCGCCGAGGTCGACCTGGACCGTGGACGCGGCGTGCACGCCGATGCCCTTGGGATAGACCATGTCACCGATGGTCAGCGGGTTGCCGTCGGCCGCACCCTGTTCGCCGTTGCTACGGTCCTTCTCGGCCGGGCCCCAGCCGTTCACCGGGGCGGTGAACGGGCGGTCGCTGAGCCAGACGTAACCCGCCGGCAGCGGCGCCTCGGTGGTCGCGGTCGCCGTGGTGGTCGAGGCGAAGCCGTCGGGCGTGGTGGTCTCGGCGGTCGCGGTGAGGCGGTACGTGCCGATGTCGGTGCCCGCCGGGGCGGTGACGGTGAACGTGGCCGTCTCGCGGTCGGCGACGGCGCCCAGGTCCACCGAGGCCGGTTGCACGGTCCAGCCCTCGGGTGCGCTCAGCCGTACCGTCGCGTCCCGCAGACCCGCCGCGCAGCGCGCCGCGACCTGGACCTGCACCGGTTCGGCCGTGCCGGGCTCGATCCGGCCGTCCGTGGTGACGGTCAGTTCCGGCGGGCAGGGCGCCGGCACGTCGGCGTCCGGGACGCCGCCCGCGGCGACCTCGACCCGGGTGAGCGGGCGCAGCACCAGTTCGTGCGAGTACGGCTGCGTGGGCGACAGCCGGTACGGCGCCAGCACCGAGTTCGGCGTCTCCCCCATCCCGGTCTCGCCGGCCTCCGCGTGCAGCGTCACCCAGTCCTTGTTGCGCACCAGCGGCAGCTGATGGTCGTACTCGGCGCGGTCCAGGTCGTCGTAGGCGGTCACGCTGACGTCGGAGGTGCCGCCGACCAGCAGCCCGCCGCGCTGGTCGTGCAGGGTGGCCCAGCGGGTGTCGGTGTGGTTGCCGTACGCCTGCGGCCGCGAGTACCGCACGTACTCCTGCTCGACCGTGCTGCGGTAGACGCCCATCGGGGCCCCGCTGCGCCGGTCGTTGTAGGACTCCTGCGGGCCGCGCCCGTAGTAGGCGAAGCGCTGCATCGAGTCGGGCACCCGCAGCGAGATGCCGACCCGGGGCAGGTACGGCAGCGCGCCCACCCGTGAGCCCTTCGCGGCGACGTCCTGGCGCAGCGTGACGGTGCCCCGCCGGTCGATCCGGTAGGTCAGCGTCTGGTCGAACGACAGCAGCGCCTCGGTGCCGGGGCCGGCCGCGACACTGCGCACCTCCACCACGACGGCGTCGGCCTCGGTCCGGGTCTGCAGCCCGCTGACCGTGGTCCGCAGCCGGTCCAGGCCGGTCTCGTGCCAGATCCGCCGGTCGTCGGTGCCCCAGTCGTAGGTCTCGTTGCTGGTCGGTGGCCGGTACACGTCCAGCTGGGGCCCGCCGCGCAGCAGTTCCCGGCCGGCCGCGCGCATCGAGGTCAGCGAGCCGTCGTCGAAGCGGTAGGCGAAGTCCCGGCCGGACACGGTGACGGTGTCGCCGCTGGTGGCCACGGCAGGCGCGCCGGGCACGGGGACCGGGAGGATGCCCGGCACCGCGCGGC
>NZ_JBEZGQ010001066.1:0-2763 GCF_040650095.1 Actinoplanes sp. NPDC048791
GGGGCCGGCTCTCCGGCTGCCGGGCCGGGCTCGGGGGCGTCACCCGTGCGGCGGTTCTCCGCCAGCGCGCCCGTCTCGGGCGGCGCCTCGTCCGGCTACCCGGTCGCCGGGTCCGCCCCGCATCCCTCGTCCGCACGGATCACGCTGGACGAGCGGGACGACGGGGACACCTCGTGGCGGCCCCGCACTGCGACGAGCGATTCCGTGCCGCGTGCCGGGTCGTCGCCGGATCCGGATGCCGCCACCGGGGCCGGTCGGGCGCCGTCCTCCGCCGGTCCATCGCCATCCCCCGCCGGTCGCTCACCGCTGGCCTCCGGGGAGCGCGACGCGTTCCCGGCGCCGACGAGCCCGCCCGCTCCGCCGCCCTGGCCTCCGTCGGCCGAACGCCGCCGGGCCCAAGCCACCGCCGACGACGGCCCGCCGGTCACCGTCGACCTCTCCGGCCGGGTCACGCCGACCGATCCCGCCCCGACCGGCCGCTCCTCAGCCACCGGCGACGAGGATCCGGCCGGCGACAACGACGCCGAACGCCGCGAGCCCGGCGTCGACACCACCGCCATCCTCGAACTACCCCCGGGCCGGACGGAGTCGTCCTCCTGACCACCACCGGCTAACCGTTTCGGCGGTCTTGCGGCTATTGTGGCCCGCCGGGTCGTACGGATCAGCCGTGCGCCCGGCGCAGTAAGTACCATGCCCCGGGGAAGTTGGGGTTCTACCGGGACGGGAATGAGCATGACCGCGACCATGGACGAGTCCGCCACGTCAGGCGGCTATGCCGACGCGCCCGAAGACACCACCCGTATCGACCCCGAGCGGCTCGCGCTGTGTCTGCAGGTCATCGCCGAGGCCGAGGAGCTGGACCCGGAGCACCCCGATGCTGTGGCCGTACGCCGGGCGACCGCCGGTCTTTTCAAGACCGTGAAGCTGCGCCGCCGCCGGGACCGCCGGGACGCCATCCTGGCCAACGACCGCGCGGTGACCGCCGCGACCGCGACCGGTGCGCCCAGCCGCATCGACGACGAGACCGCCGGCATTCCGCTGGCCACCGCGACCACCACGACCAGCGCGGGCGTCCTGCGCCAGCCGCGCGGCTGCTACATCTGCAAGCAGCGCTACGTGCAGGTCGACGCGTTCTACCACCAGCTCTGCCCGGCCTGCGCGGCGAAGAACCACAGCCACCGCGACGCCCGCACCGACCTGAACGGGCGCCGGGCGCTGCTCACCGGCGGCCGCGCCAAGATCGGCATGTACATCGCGTTGCGGCTGCTGCGGGACGGCGCGCACACGACCATCACCACGCGGTTCCCGAACGACGCCGTGCGGCGCTTCGCCGCGATGCCGGACAGCGCGGACTGGCTGCACCGGCTGCGGGTCGTCGGCATCGACCTGCGGGATCCGGGGCAGGTGGTCGCGCTGGCCGATTCGGTCGCGGCCCGCGGACCGCTCGACATTCTGATCAACAACGCGGCCCAGACGGTACGGCGTTCGCCCGGCTCCTACTCGGCACTGGTGGCGGCCGAGTCGGCGCCGCTGCCCGACGGTCCGCTGCCGGAGCTGGAGTATCTCGGCGGGCACGCGATGGCGGCGCACCCGGCGTCGCTGACCGACGGCTCCTCGTTCAGCCCGCACGCGCTGACCGCCCTGGCGCTGACCAGCGGCTCGGCGAGCCCCGACCGGATCGCCGCGCTGACCGCGATCGACGCCGGCGGGCTGGTGCCGGACCTGGCGCCGACCAACAGCTGGAGCGACCGGGTGCACGAGGTCGACGCCCTGGAGCTGCTGGAGGTGCAGCTCTGCAACGTCACGGCGCCGTTCGTGCTGGTCAGCCGGCTGCGCGCGGCGATGACGGCGTCGCCCTTCCCCCGCCGGTACGTGGTGAACGTCTCCGCGATGGAGGGCGTATTCGCCCGCGGCTACAAGGGCGCGGGTCACCCGCACACCAACATGGCCAAGGCGGCGCTGAACATGCTGACCCGGACCAGCGCCGAGGACATGTTCACCGACGGCATCCTGATGACCAGCGTGGACACCGGCTGGATCACCGACGAGCGCCCGCACCCGACCAAGATGCGGCTGGCCGACGAGGGCTTCCACGCCCCGCTGGACCTGGTCGACGGCGCGGCCCGGGTGTACGACCCGATCGTGCGCGGCGAGCAGGGCGAGGACCTGTACGGCTGCTTCCTGAAGGACTACGCCCCGATCGCCTGGTGACCGTCATAGTCAGCGCGCGCCTGCTCGACGCGGCCCAAATGGCCTGAGCCCCATTCGGCCAGGGCGGCGAACAGGGGCGCGAGGGTCAGGCCGAGCTCGCTGATCTCGTACTCGACGCGGGGCGGGACCTCGGGATGGTAGGTGCGGGTGATCAGCCCGTCACGTTCGAGCTGGCGCAGCCGCTGGGTCAGCACCTTTGGGGTGATGGTGGCGACCCGGCGCTGCAATTCGACGAAGCGCTGCCGCCCGAACTCGTGCAGAGCCCACAGGATGGGCGTGGTCCAGCGGCTGAAGACGATGTCGACCACGGGCCCGATCGGGCAGGCGGTCTCGGGCGGAGCCTCGCGGCTGGGCTTCACGGGGTAGTCACTTTCCTCTAGGTACCTACTATCCCGGCGATGTTAGCTTCCCTTCCTCAACGAACGACGGAGGGAACGACATGATCGTGGTGACGGGGGCGACAGGGTACGTGGGCGCCCCGCTGGTGGCCGGCCTGGCCGCAGCGGGCGAGCAGGTGACAGCGGTGTCGCGGCGGCCGGCGGTGCTGCCGGC
>NZ_JBEZGQ010001067.1:0-2758 GCF_040650095.1 Actinoplanes sp. NPDC048791
GGGCCGTGAAGAGCTCCGCGATCGAGGCCTGCAGGTCCTTGAGGCCGCTGTGCTCCTGCAGCCGCTCGCCGAGCACCGCCGCGTGGTCGCAGCCGGTCCGGACCAGGGTGATCGCCAGCCGGATGCCGCCGAGGCCGAAGCGCTGCAGCAACTGGGCCCGCTGCTGGGCGGTGACCGGCCGCAGCGCGTCGGCCGCGGTGAACCGGTCGGTGGAGAGCAGGTGCGCCTCGGCCGCGGCCCGCGGCAGGGCGGCCATCGTGGCGATCGCCCGGAACTCGTCGTCACGCAGGGTGCGGGCGGCCGCCGCGATCAGCGGCGAGACGGCGAGCACGTCCTGGCACAGCGCGCCGACCCGGGGCTCGCGGCGGCGGCGCCGGGCCGCCTGCTTGGCGGTCAGCAGGGCGTCGGGGCGGCCACCGCCGGTGGCGTCGGCCCGGGACAGCACGATCATGGTGTGCACCGGGAACACCGAGGGGCCGCGGATGCCCCGCGCCGCCTGCAGTGCCTGCAGGTCGGCCTCGCCCAGGTGGGGCGTCACGTAGAGGACCGCGTCGGCGGTCTGCTGGACCTGCGGCAGCGGCAGGTGGGTGTCGATCAGCTCGGTGCGGCGCAGGACCCGGCTCGGCCATTCCACGACGGCACGGCGCGCCCCCTCCGGGCGCCCGGCGTGCCGGCCGTCCGGGACCAGTCGCAGGCCGTGGGCGGTGCGGACCGTCGGGATCTCGTACGGCGTCCCGCGCTCGTCCTGCCACCAGGCCCGCGGCTGGGTGCCGTCGCGATAGGTGACACTGGCGAGCTGCTCACCGGGCAGCTCGACCGGCGCCAGACCCTCCCCGATCAGCGCACTGACCAGAGTGGAGACGCCGGCCCGGGCGGGTCCGGTCACGGCCAGCCGCAACGGGTCGGCCAGCCGGTCGAGGGTGGAGCGCAGCAGCGCGGCGGCCGGCTGATTGCCCCGGTAGACGTGCGCCGCCTCGTTCAGCAGCCGGTAGGTGCGCTGCTCGAACTCCTCCTCGTTGATCATCCGCGGCCGCCCAGCGCCTTGGCCTGGGAGTGCAACTGGACGAGCACGGCCAGCTCCTGCTGGAGCCGCCGGGCGTGCTGCTCCCGGGCGGCGACGTCCTGATCGGCCGCCGCCTTGGCGTTGCGCAGCGACTCCATGACGATCTCCTGGAGGTCCTCCGTGACCGCGGTGAAGTGGTCACGCAGGGCGCGCTGGGCCCGGCGTACGGTGTCGCGCGCCTCCTTGTTGAGGCCCACGAAGATGTCGTCGACGTGCCGCTGGACCGCGTTGCGGGCCTCGGCCTGCCGCTTCTTGAGCAGCGACTTGCTCTCGTCGCGGATCGTCTTGCCGCCGAAGAGCGCGCCGCCGCCGATCGAGATCGGGTTGATCAGCGACATCCCGGCCAGGCTGGTGGCCAGGCCGAACATGATCACGCCGCCGTAGGAGCCGCGGAGACCGATGAACAGCTTCTGGCCGGGGGTGAACTTGGCCACCGGCGGCGCGTCCAGGCCCGGCACCCCGTCGGTCCGCCCCTCGGCCGAGACCAGCGCGGACGGCGGGAGCACCTCGCCCGCCTCGGGCGGGAACTGGTCGGCGACCCGGCGGGCCATCCACTCGATCCGCTCGGCCAGCCAGGTCATGCTGGTCCCGGTCAGGTCCTCCAGGGACTGCCGCAGCCAGGGCTCGAACTCGTCCCAGGCCTTGGCCGGGTCGGCGGTGGCGAAGAACTCGTCCGACTCGGTCAGCACCGCCCGGGTGCGTTCGCGCAGGTCGTGCTCGATGTCCGACATCAGGTCGCCGACCTCGTCGGAGAGCGCGTTCTGCCAGCGGACAGCACATTTGCGCAGGTCGTCGAGCCGGCGCTGGGTGATGTGCAGGCGGGCCACCGCGTCCGGCAGGCCCGCGTTCTGCTGGGCCGCCAGCTCGTCGCGCAGCGGGCCGGCCAGCTCCTCCAGGGCGATCCGGCCCAGCCGGCTGACCGTGTCGCGGGCCAGCCGGTCGGGCTTGGCCGCCACCAGCTGTTGCAGGTGGACGATGAGGTCGGTGAAGCCGGACTCGTTGTTGAGCGCCGCGTCGCCGGCCTGCAGCGCGTGCAGCCGCAGGGTGGCCGAGACGGCAGTGGTGGCCGCCGGCACCCCGGCCCGGGCCAGCCGGCTGCGGCTGTCGGCGAGGTTGCGCCGCCAGTCGATCGCGTAGTCGGTCTTGGTGAAGACCACCAGCAGGCCGGGGAAGAACCGGGCCAGGTCCTGCAGCACGGCCAGATCCGCGTCGGTCAGCTCCCGGCCCGCCTCGCAGGCGTACAGCACCAGGTCGGCGCCGGCGCTGGTGGCCAGGTCACTGGCGGTGCGCACCGCGCGGTCGGCCGAAGCGGGCAGGCCGGGCAGCGGCGGGGTGTCGATCAGCACCAGGCCACCGGCCAGCAGCGAGCGGGGCACCGCGATGTCGGCGTGCACCGGGGTGCCGGCCGGGAACCGGGCCGCCGCCTCGGCGATCGCGCTGTCGAGCGCCTCCAGGCCCAGCGGGACCCGGTCCTGGAGGCCGACCTCGGCCGTCCACTCGGCACTCGGCGAGCCCCGGCGGATCAGCTGCGCGGCGGGTGACCCGGCGTGCCGGACCACGGCCGGCACGGTGGTGCCGCCGGCGGTGTCGACCGCGCACACCCCGGCGTTGATCAGAGCGTTGATAAGCTGGCTCTTGCCCTGGTGGGCGGCCCCGACGACCAGCACCCGCAACTCCGGCCGCAGCAGCTGCGCG
>NZ_JBEZGQ010001068.1:0-2749 GCF_040650095.1 Actinoplanes sp. NPDC048791
CGCCGGTCACTGCGGCCGCGGTGGCGATGCCGGCGGTCAGCGCGAAGCGCGCGGTGCGGCGCCGGCCGTCGTTGCGAGTCATTCTGGGTTCCCTCCCGTTAAGCCACAGGCGAACGACTTCACCCGCGTGACGGGGCATGGCCGGTGGCGTCTGAGGGAAAGGTTGACGACGGGACAGAGTCACCAGGGACCTTGCCGGTTGCGCCTCAGTTGCAGGGCCCTGAACGACGTCCCGAGGGCTAAGGCGCCCTTCCGGCGGGCCGAAGTACCCGCTGTCAGGACCGCTGCACCGCCACCGAGCAAGGAGAGCGATGATGACCACCATGCTGTCGCCCGAGATCGTCACCGTCCCGTCCCTGGTCGACCGCTGCGACAGCTGCAGCGCGGCCGCCAAGGCCGAGATCGCCCTCAGCAGCGGCGGCTCGCTGGTGTTCTGCGGGCACCACGCCAACAAGCACGCCGACCGGCTCGTGCTGGTCGCGGCCAAGGTCACCGTCGAGGACGGCTTCGAGTGGGCCGGACAGTCTCACTCGGCGTGACCACTTGATCCCATCCGCCGCGATATGATCACTCCCTCACACTTGGGCGGAAACGCCCATATTTAGAGGGGTTCCACCGGTGCAGATCGCGGCGCAGGACGTGGGCAGGCTGTCCCGGATCCTCGCCGGGTGCGCCGGTGTCGCGGTGGCCGTCTTCGGCGCCCTGAACCTGCTCACCTCGTCCGCTGGAGAGAACACCCTGACGTCGAGCCCGGCGGCCGCACTACTGGCCGCCGGGCTCGCTCTGCTTCTGCTGGCGCCGACCCGGTCCACGCCGGTGTCACGCGTCACCGCGTACGTCCTGGCCGGTGTGGCCGCTCTGCTGGGAGCCGCCGCCCTGGTCCGGCATCCGGCGGCGGCCGTCGCCACCCTGCTGACCGGGCTCGCCCTGACCTGCATCGACGTACGGATCCGCCGGCCCGGTGAGCAGTCCCGGTTCCGGATCGCCGATCCCCTGCTGGCCGGGGCCACGATCATCGCGCTGGTCGCGCTCGTGCCGCGGATGTTCGCGCCGACCTTTCCGGACGGCGGTGGGCCGGACAGTGTGATGACGCCGTACCACGCCGGCGCCCTGCTCACGCTGGCGCTGGGGGCCATCCTCGCGCGGCCGGAAGCGGGTCCGTTGCGTACCGCCGCGGCCGCCGGACCCGGCACCAAGATCCGGCACACGCTGCCCGCGGTGATCGCCGTACCGGTGGTCGCCGCACTGATCAGCGCGCTGGCGGTGCGCACCGGGATCAGCCGGCCCGCGGCCGCGATCAGCACCGGCGCGATCCTGGCCGCGCTCGCCGTGCTGGCCCTGATCGGCTTCCTGGTCCGTTCGCTGGAGGGGGCCGACCGCCAGCAACGGGAACTGGTCGCCGAACTGCGCGAGCGCCGGGAGTTCGCGGACACGCTGCTGCAGTCGATGAACGAGGCGGTGATGGTGCTCGACGCCAACCACCGGGTGATCGACGTCAACCGGCGCTGGCGGGAGCTGACCGGGCACAGCGAGCCGCTCGCCCCGGAGCCGGCCCCGCTGCCGCCGGCCGGGACCGGCGACTGGCTGGTCCGGCACGCGGACGGCACGGACATCCCCGTACTGGCCACCATGGCGCCCATCCCCGACGCCGACGGGCGGCCCCGGGCCTACGTGGCCACCTACGTCGACATCACCGACCGCAAGCGGGTCGCCGACGAGCTCCGGGAACGGGCCGGTGAGCTGGAGCGCAGCAACGAGCAGCTGCGGGAGTCGAACGCGCGGCTGGCCGCGGCGCTGGCGTTCAAGAACGACCTGACCTCGATGCTGACCCACGACGTGGCCCAGCCGATCAGCTCCATCGCGAGCCTCTCCGAGCTGCTCAGCGCCGACTGGGCCGAGCTGGACGAGGACACCCGCCTCGAGCTGACCACGAAGATCGACAAGAACACCCGGCGGCTCGTCAAGATGATGAACGATCTGCAGCTGCTGTTCCGGCTGGACACCGGGGCGGTCACCGCGCGGCGGACCCCGGTGCCGGTGCGGGAGGTCGTCACCGCGGTGGCGGCGGAGCTCAAGTGCGCGGCGGACGTGGCGATCGAGATCGACGAGGACCTGGCCGCGCTGGCCGACCGCCAGCACCTCTGGCACGTGGTGCACAACCTGCTGGGCAACGCCCTGAAATACGGCGATCCGCCACTGGTGGTCAGCGCCTGCCCCGCCGGGGAGTCGATCGAGCTGGTGGTGCAGGACCGCGGCGCGGGGATCCCCGAGGAGCTGGTGCCGCAGCTCTTCGACCGGTTCATGCGCGGCGCCGGGCTGGGCCTGTTCATCGTGCGGCACCTGGTGGAAGCCAACCGGGGCTCGGTCCGCTAAGAGCGGGGGGCTGTATTTCGGCCCGCCCCTGGCGTCCCCCCCGCGGGGCCGCGCCCCCCCGCGGCGGGCCCCCCCCCCCGGGGTGCCCGTCTGGTGGTGACGTTCGAATCGGCGCGGTGAGCCGGCGTCACCAGTCGTGGTCGCCGCCGCGTTCCTCCTCGTGGATGATGCCGTCGCCGCGGACGTCGCGGGAGCCCATCGACCTGCCGCCCATCGGGGCGGCGCCGCCGCTCACCGACCGCGAGCCGCCGATCCGGCGACCGGGGGCCAGCACGTCGTCCAGGTCGGCGGCGCTGGTGATGCCCGGGGCCGAGGTGATGTACACGTCGGGGCCCGCGATGGCGTTGCTGAACTCGCCGGCGCTGGTGCCCCAGCC
>NZ_JBEZGQ010001069.1:0-2745 GCF_040650095.1 Actinoplanes sp. NPDC048791
CACAACACCCACGTGGGCGACGCCCGGGCGACGGACCAGTCCCGGCACGGCGAGGATCACCGGCGGGGACGTCGCGCGGCGGCACGCCACCGTGGCCCGGTGGGCGGACCTCGGCGCTGACCAGCGGCCCTCGTTCGCGTCGGTCAACGTCGGTGAGGACGGTTTCGCCGAACTGGTCACGCTGCTGCGGGGAGCCGGGGTGGGCGTCGAGGCGGGCGTGTGGTCACCACGGGACGCCGAGCGGCTGGACGGCGTACCGGTCGACCGGATCTTGATCGAGATCCTGGACACGCCCGCCGCGGACGCGGTGGCCGCGGCCGACGCCATCCTCGACCGGCTCGAGGCCACCGGACCGCGGCTGCTGCACGGTGAGCAGGACGCCTGCTGGCCGCTGATCGCCCACGCCGGCCGCCTCGGCCTGCCCACCCGGATCGGCCTTGAGGACACCCTGGTCACACACGACGGCCGGCCCGCGACCGGCAACGCCGACCTGGTCCGGCGGGCGCTGCGGGTCTGGACCGCTCAGCGCGAGCGCAGATAGCGGCGCAGGTCCTGGGTCTCCCCCGTGGTCGGACGGACCGCCAGGATGCACGTGTCGTCGTCCGGATTGGCCTGCCGCAGCCGGCTGACCAGCTCCGCGAGCGGCTGCCGGGGCGCCGCCGCCACGGCCTCGTCGACGGTACGGATCACCGTGTCCAGCCCCTCGTCCAGGCTGCGGCAGCGGTACTCCACCAGCCCGTCGGTGTAGAGCAGCAGCAGGTCGCCGAGCGCCAGCCGCAGCTCGGCGCACTCGTACCTCGCGTCCTCCACTACCCCCAGCATCGGCCCGCTCGGACGCGGCAGCGGCTGCGTACGGCCACCGCGGCTCAGCAGCGGCGGCGGATGCCCGGCCTGCGCCCAGGTCAGCCGGCGCTGGGCCGGCTCGTAGCGGGCCACGATCGCGGTCGCCGCCGTCTCCGGCCGCTCCTCGTCCAGGTCACAGGTGATCCGGTTGAGGTGCCCGAGCAGCTCGGCCGGGTCGGTGGTGGTCACCGCCAGCGCCCGCAGCGAGTACCGCAGCTGCGCCATCGTCGTCGCGGCCAGCGTGCCGTGCCCGGCGACGTCACCGATCGCCAGCAGCACCGAGCCGTCCCGCAGCGCCGCCGCGTGGTACCAGTCGCCACCGACCAGGCTCTCCTGGCCGGCCGGCAGGTAACGCACGGCCACCTTGATGCCGGGCAGCTCCACCGGGCGCTCCGGGATCGGCAGGATGATGTGCTGCAGCCGGGCCGCCAGCTCGTGCTCGGCGTGCAGGCTGCGGCGGTGCTCGGCGAGCTGCTGCTCGACCTCGGCCAGCCGGCGGGCGCTGTTCTCCCGGGCGGTGACGTCCTGCACGATGCCGTACAGCCGCAGCGGCCGGCCGGCGCCGTCGCGGGTGGCGTCGGCGACCGTGCGCAGGTGCTTGATCCGGCCCTTGATCCGGACCCGCAACGTCACGTCGACCCGCTCGCCGCGTTCGAAGGCCTCCGCCGCCGCCAGCCGCAGCGGGGCGTCCTCGGCCACGGCGAGCGCCTCGGTCTCCTCGGTGGACAGCGGGCCGAGGGCCGGGTCCCGTTCGTAGATCCGGTACAGCTGGGCCGACCACCGGACCTCGCCGCTGATCAGGTCCCATTCACCCCAGCCGAGGTTGCCGAGCTGCTCGGTGCCGGCGATGCGGTCACCCTCGTCCGGGCCGGCGCCGTGCCGCACCCAGCTCATGAACAGCCCGGAGCCGAGGCGGTGCGCCCGTACGGTGAAGCGGTGGTCGTCGACCATGAACGGCCCGAGCTGCACGGGCTCACCGGTTTCCAGCACCCGCTGGTAGGCCGCCCACCGGTCGCTGACCGGGGCGTGCGGGAACTGCTCGGCCATCCGGGTGCCGACCAGCTGCCGGCCGCGGAGCCCGTCGGGCGTGGTCGCCTCCGGGGTGGCCGCGGCGTAGATCAGGTCGACCAGCTCCCCGGCCTCGCCGCGCACCGGTGTGAGCAGCGCGGACTGCCCGGGCAGCAGGTCCAGCACAGCCTGCACGACCGCCAGCCACGGCTCGACCGGGCGGACGTCGGCACTGGCGCGCCGGGGCGCCAGCAGCATCGAGCGCAGCGGCGGGCCGCGGTCGTCGGCGGGCTCCGGGATGTCCAGCATGCTGATCACCCCGGCCGCGACGTCGACCACGTCGCGGTTCTGGTCGGCGGCCATCTGCAGCAGGTGACGGTGGGCCTCCGAGAGCCGGCACCGGGTACGCCCGGCCAGCAGCCCCACAGCCCGGTCCATGGTGGCGCGTGAACCGTCCCCGGTGGCCAGACGCGCCACCGAACGCAGGTTCTCCATCGCCTCCAGGTACGCCTGCTGCCTGCCGCCCATACCGCTCCCACCTGCCGGAATTCACCACTACGGTTCCCTGCATACGCCAGCGCGGCGCGCGGCGTCATCCCCCGTTCACCTGCCACCGGGGTCGACCTGCGGCGCAGCGCGGCCGGGTCACCCGGAAGGACGACCGGGGCCCGGGGGCCGTCCGGTGGCGGCCCCCGGCCGCCCGGTTCCCGCAGGTCACCGAACGGACCGCGGCGCCGGTCCGATGCGGTGCGGTGCCGCCGGCCCGATCCGGTGCGGTGATGCGCCGGAAACAGCGATGCCGGATCATGGCGGGATGGACCTCGACGGGGCGCGGCGGATCGGCTTCCGGGTCGAGCAGAGCTTCCGGTACGCCTACCGCGAACCGGTGACGGC
>NZ_JBEZGQ010001070.1:0-2732 GCF_040650095.1 Actinoplanes sp. NPDC048791
CCGCGGTCCGGCCGGGCGTATCCGTCAGGGCAGGATCGCGTCGACATAACCGCCGTCGACGCGCAGCGCGCCACCGGTGGTGGCCGACGCCTGCGGGGAGCTGAGGTAGACCACCATGTTGGCGATCTCCTCGGGCTCGATCAGGCGCTGCAACAGTGACTGCGGCCGGTGCAGCCGCATGAACTCGCGCTGCGCCTCGTCCCACGGCAGGTCGCGGTCCACGAGCTCATAGACGAACTCCTCGACGCCGGCGGTGTGGGTCGGTCCGGCGATGACGCTGTTCACCGTCACGCCGCTGCCGGCCGCCTCCTTGGCGAAGCCGCGGGAGACCGCCAGCAGCGCGGTCTTGGTCATGCCGTAGTGGATCATCTCAGCCGGCGTCACCACCGCGGAGTCGCTCGCGATGTACTGGATCCGGCCCCAGCCCCGCTCGCGCATACCCGGCAGGTACGCCCGGGTCAGCCGGACCGCGGTCAGCACGTTGACCTCGAAGTAGCGCCGCCACTCGGCGTCGGTGATCTCCAGCGCCGGCCGGGCGCCGAAGATGCCGAGGTTGTTGATGAGGATGTCGACCTCCGGCAACGCCTCCAGCAGCGCGGCGACGCCGTCGTCGGTGGTCAGATCGGCCGGGGCGGCGACGTAGTCACCGTCGCTCGGGAGCACGGCGAGCACCTTGTCGCGGTCCCGGCCGTTGATCGCCACCCGGGCGCCGGCGGCGGCCAGGCCGGTGGCGATCGCGAGGCCGATGCCCTGGGTCGAGCCGGTGACGAGAGCAGTCCTGCCGCTGAGATCGAGTCGCATGCCTCCACTCTTCCCCGTGCCGGGCGCCGCGACGCGGGACCCGCACTACGGTGAGGGCGAGATCACCGGGCTGCGGAAGAAGGCGCGGATGTCGGCGGCCAGCTCGACCGGCACCTCCAGCGCCGCGAAGTGCCCGCCGCGCGGCAGCTCCGTCCAGTGCCGGATGTCGAAGAGGCGCTCGGCCAGCGGGCGCACGCTCAGCACGATGTCGTGCGGCAGGACGGCCACCCCCATCGGCACCGGGCAGGGCGTGCCGTAGCCGCTCTCCTTGGCCAGCCGGGCCGACGAACCCGCCGTCCGGGTGAACCAGTAGATCGACACGTCGGTGAGCAGGACGTCGTCGCTGATGGTGGAGGCCGGGTCGACCCATTCGGTGAACTTCTCGGCGATCCAGGCGAGCTGGCCGACGGGCGAGTCGGTCAGCGCGTACGAGATGGTCTGCGGCCGGGTCGCCTGCAGCACCTGGTAGCCGGGCCGGTTCGCGGCGAACGCCGCGGTCCGCTCGGCCCGGTCGCGGTCCGCGCCGGTCAGGCCGGTCGCCGGGCCGGGCGTGGGCAGATAGTTGACGTGTACGCCGACGACCCGTTCGGGGACGGCGGCGCCGAGCGCGCGGGCGACGCCCGAGCCCCAGTCGCCGCCGTGCGCGCCGAAACGCGGGTAGCCGAGCCGGGTCATCAGCTCGGCCACGGCCCGGGCGATGCGGTGCAGGTCCCAGCCGCGCTCCCCGGTCGGCCCGGAGAAGCCGAAGCCGGGCAGTGACGGCACGACGAGGTGGAAGTCGTCGGACAGCAGGCCGGTCAGGGCCTGGAACTCCAGCACCGAGCCCGGCCAGCCGTCCAGGAGCAGCAGCGGCAGCGCGTACGGGTTGGCCGAGCGGACGTGCAGGAAGTGGACGCGCTGGCCGTCGATCTCGGTGCGGAACTGCGGGGACTCGTTCAGCTCGGCCTCGTGCCGCCGCCAGTCGTAACCGTGGCGCCAGTGCTCGGCGAGTTCGCGTACGCGGGCCAGCGGGATGCCGTAGTCCCAGCCCGCGCCGGGCAGCTCGTCGGGCCAGCGGGTGCGGTCGAGGCGGTCGGCCAGGTCGTCGAGGTCGGCCTGCGGGACGTCGATCCGGTACGGCGCGATATCGTTCATGCGACTAACGTTAGTGCCACTAACGTTAGTCGGGCAAATGTTAGAGTCGACACATGGAGCACCTCCCCAGCTGGCTGCTGACCCAGACCGCCGCCCACGCCGGCCGCCTGGTCACCGAACGTTTCGCCGAGGTCGGCGCGCGCGGCTACCACTACCGGCTGCTGGAGACCCTGCTCGACGGGCCGGCCAGCCAGGCTGAGCTGGGCCGGCGCACCGGCATCCACCTCAGCGACATGGTCGCGGTGCTCAACGAGCTGACCGCGGACGGCTACGTCGAGCGCAGCCCGGACCCGGCCGACAAGCGCCGCAACGTCGTGACGATCACCGGCCGCGGCCGCGAACGCGCCCGGGAGCTGGCCGACCGGGCCGAGGCCATCCAGGACGAGCTGCTGGCGCCCCTGACCACCGCCGAGCGGGCCGAGCTGGTGCGGCTGCTGAGCCTGCTCAGGAGGGGCGCGGCGCCAGCTTGAGCGCCACCCGCAGCGCCTGGCCGGGCCCGCTCGCGCCACCCTCGGCATCCCACACCTCGGAGAGCACCGCCTGCACAAAGCCCCAGGCGACCACCCGGTCGACGGGCAGGCCGAGGCCGTCGGCGAACTGCTCCACCCGGGCCGGCAGCAGCTCCAGCACCGGCTCGTCGCCGTCGAACGGGTTGTAGAGCACCGCCCCGACCTCGTAGCCGGGATCGCCGAGCACGCCGTGCGGGTCGATCGCCAGCCACGGCTCCCGGACCGCGGCCAGCACGTTCTCGTGGTGCAGGTCCCCGTGCAGGACCACCCGCTGCGAGGCCGAGGCGC
>NZ_JBEZGQ010001071.1:0-2729 GCF_040650095.1 Actinoplanes sp. NPDC048791
CCAACGCGGCCCGGGCGGCGCTGGCCCGCGACCGCGCGCTGACCGGCCGGCTCTACGAGGCAGCGATCAGCACGGCCCACAAAGCCATCTACCGCTGACGGTCAGCGGCGGCGCACCAGGGCCGCCGCTGCCGCACCCAGTCCCGCGCTGACGACCCCGGCGACCAGCGGCTTGTGCATCGCCGCCCAGAGGGCGAACGAGCTGGTCCGGGACTGGTCGTCGAAGACGCCGTGGGCGCCGTGGTCGCGTTCCTCGTCGGCCGGCTTGTCGACGTTGTCCTGCCAGGTGGCCAGGTCGATCGGGTCGGCGGTCTGCTGGCCCTCGTAGCCCTGCTTGTCGCGCGACAGGTACCGGTCGAGCAGGCCCGGCGCGACGATGTTGCCCAGCCGGGTCTTCAGGGTCGGGCCGCCGACGTTGATCTCGCGCTTGCCGTGGTCGGCCACCCAGAGCACCGCCCGGGCCACCACCTCCGGCTGGTAGATCGGCGGGACGGGCTGCGGGTGCCGGGGCAGCCGGGTCCGTACCCAGGAGAACTGCGGGGTGTTGACCGCCGGCAGCTGCACCATCGACAGCTTCACCCGGTTGCCGTCGTGCAGCAGCTCGGCCCGCAGCGAGTCGTTGAAACCCTGGATGGCGTGCTTGGTGGCGCAGTACGGCGCCTGCAGCGGGATGCCGCGGTAGGCCAGCGCGGAGCCGATCTGCACGATGGCACCGTGCCCGGCCCGGCGCATGTGCCGCAGCGCCGCGAGCGTGCCGTGCACCGTGCCGAGGAAGTTGACCTCGGTGACCCGCTTGTACTCGGCGGGGGTGATCTCCCAGGCCGGGGCGAAGACCGAGACCATCGCGTCGTTGACCCAGACGTCGATGCCGCCCCAGGCCCGCACGACCTCGTCGGCGACCTCCTGCACCGCCTCGGCGTCGGCCACGTCGACCTGGAACGTGCGCACGTCGGCGGCACCGGCGGCGCGGGCCTCCAGCGAGGCGCCCTCGAGCCCGGCCCGGCCGCGGGCGATCAGAGCGAGCTTGGCGCCGCGGGCCGCGTACGCCGCGGTGACCGCCCGCCCGACACCGGCACTCGCACCGGCGATGACCACCACCTGACTCATGCCTGGGCCCCCTTGCTCGCCGAGCGCAGCACGATGTCGGTCAGCCGGCGCAGCGACTCGATGTTGCGCCGGTGCAGCACCAGGTCGTTGAGCTTGTTGCGGACGAACAGCAGCGGCCCGGCCTCGAAGTCCTCTTTCATGGTGATCCGGGTGCCGCCCTCGGCCACCGGGTCGAGCACGATCTCCACGACCGCCGAGCCGAGCGGCCACAGGCCCGCCCGCAGCTTCAGCAGCCGGTCCGGCACCATGGCGAGCACCGTCGAGCTGTCCTGCAGTGACAGCGGCCACGGTCCGGCCTTGTGGTGCAACTCGGCACCTACCTGGGGCCAGTGCTCGTCCACGTCTCTGATGTGCACCGTGCCGACTACCCAGTCGCTGTAGGTCCACCCGTCCGCCAGCACGGCGAAGACCTGCTCCGGGGGAGCCTGGACGGTACGCTTGACGATAGCCACGAGGCACTCGTACCCGGCACCTGGCATGTTTACGCTTTTGAGTGACGGGCATGTCTCGCCGCGTATCACAGCCTCAACTCCGGTCTTTCTCCCGGAATCAAGCTGTTGGAGGAGGACCCCGTGCGTATCGCGATGATCTCCGAGCACGCGAGCCCGCTGACCACGCGCGACACCACCGGCGTTCAGCAGCGCCACGTAGCCGAGCTGTCCGCCGCCCTGGCCGAGCAGGGCCATGAGGTGCGCGTCTACACCCGCCGCGACGACCCGCACCTGCCCGCCATCGTGAAGATGAGCGAGGGTGTGCACGTCGTGCACGTGCCGGCCGGACCCGCACTGGCCCTGCCGCCCGAGCAGCTGCTGTCCCACATGGGCGATTTCGCCCAGTGGCTGCGCACCGAGTGGCGCGACACCGACTGGCTGCCCGAGGTCGCCCACGCCCACTTCTGGACCAGCGGCCTGGCCGCGGTCACCGCCGCCCGCCAGGTCGGCATCCCGGTCGTCCAGTCGTTCCACGAGCTCGGCGAGGCCGGGCCGGCCGGCGGCGGAGCCACCCGGGCCGGTTACGAGCGCGCGCTGGGCCGGGCGGTCGACCGGGTCGTCGCCCAGACCCAGAACGAGGCTCGCGGTCTCGTCCGCATCGGCGTGCCGCGCACCCAGCTGACCGTGGTGCCCGCCGGCGTCGACAGCGATCGGTTCACCCCGGAGGGCCCTGCGGTCGAGCGCGACCCGGAACGCCCCCGCATCCTCTCCGTCGGCCGGCTGGTCGAGCGCAAGGGCTACGGCGACGTCATCCAGGCCATGCGCTACCTCCCCGGCGCCGAATACGTCGTGGTCGGCGGCCCATCCGCGGCCCAGCTCGCCACCGACCCGCAGGCCAAGAAGCTGCGGGCGCTGGCCGAGCACTACCAGGTCGCCGACCGGGTGCGGCTGGTCGGCAGCGTGCCCAGCGCCGACATGCCCCGCTGGTACCGCTCGGCCGACCTGCTGGTCGCCGCGCCGTGGCAGGAGCAGTTCGAGCTGGCCCCGCTGGAGGCGATGGCCTGCGGCGTGCCGGTGATCGGCACCTCGGTCGGCGGCATCAACGAGACCGTCGTCGACGGCCTCACCGGCGACCTCATCCCGGCCCGCGACCCGCGGGCGCTGGGCGGCGCGCTGCGCCGGCTGGTCAACG
>NZ_JBEZGQ010001072.1:0-2729 GCF_040650095.1 Actinoplanes sp. NPDC048791
GCCTGCTGCGCCGGGTGCCGGACCCCCGCGACCGCCGCGAGGTCCGGCTGCTGCTCACCCCGACAGCCCAGCGCCTGCTGGAGGACCTGCGCGAACGCCGCCGGTCCGCGCTGGCCGAGGTGCTCGAACGGATGACCCCGACCAGCCGGCAGGAGCTGGTCCGGGCGATGGCGGCGTTCGACGCGGCGGCCGGCCCGGCCACGGCAACGGGCGACGAGGACGGCCTGCGCTCGGCGTGAGGTAGCGTCCTCGCGTGCGTATCGGCATCGTGATCCTTCCCGACGAACGCTGGTCCGTGGCCGGGCGGCGCTGGCGCCTGGCCGAGGAGTACGGCTTCGACCACGCCTGGACCTACGACCACCTGGGCTGGCGCGACCTCGTCGACGGCCCCTGGTTCGACGCCGTGCCGACCCTGACGGCGGCGGCGATGGTGACCCGCCGGATCCGCCTCGGCACCTTCGTGGCGTCGCCCAACTTCCGCCACCCGGTGCACTTCACCCGCGAGATCACCGCCCTGGACGACATCTCCCAGGGCCGGCTGCTGCTCGGCGTGGGCGCGGGCGGCACCGGCTTCGACTCGGCGGTGCTGGGCGGGGCCGAGCTGACCCCGAGGGAGCGGGTGGACCGCTTCGCCGAGTTCCTCGAGCTGCTCACCCGGCTGCTGGAGAACGACAAGGCCGACTTCACGGGTACGTACTACAGAGCGGTGAACGCCCGCAGCACCCCCGGCCCGGTCCAGCAGCCCCGCCCGCCGCTCGTGGTGGCGGCGAACGGCCCCCGCGCCCTGCGCCTGGCGGCCCGGTACGGCGACGGCTGGGTGACCACCGGAGCGCAGGCGGTCGACGACGAGGCGGCGTGGTGGCGGTCGGTGGCCGAGGTCAGCGCCAAGTTCACCGAAGCGGCGGGCGACCGGAAGGTGGACCGGTATCTCAACCTCGACTCGTCGCCGGTGCTGTCGCTGAGCAGCGTCGAAGCGTTCACGGACGCGGTGGGGCGGGCGGCGGAGCTGGGCTTCACCGATGTGCTGACGCACTGGCCCCGCAAGTCCAGCTGGTACGCCGGGGACGAACGCATCCTGGAAGCGGTGGCGCCGATGCTGCCGAAACTCCGTACCGCCTGAACCGGACTCACCGCAATCTTTCCGGTCCCGGCTGCCCCGGGGCGGCTATTCGCCTTACTGTCACCAGTCGCGTACGCAATGCCACCGTTAGAGATCACTCGCCGGCGGCCATTGGGCAGTGACTTTAAGGCCAGTACTCGTGGGTCTTTGACCGGCCGCCTTTAGCGGAGGCGGGACGGGCCCCGCACCCTTGCCCTGGGGCAAACGTGCCGTCCGGGCCGGACGATTCCCGATGCGCGCGTCGATAGCCGGCGGGCAGTTTCGACGGGGTCGCGGCCGGGATCACGGCACCGCTGTTACCGGAGAGGCGGGCGGCCCGTTACCGGATGCCCGGCGGATGGTCGGCGGGGCCGGTCGGCATTGGCCGGCAGGGCCGGTCGGCATCGGTCGGCATCGCTGCGGCGGCGGCCGCGAGGCCCATTCCCCGCGCCGGCCGGCCGGGATCCACCGGGGTCGGGTGCGGCTCGGGTGAACGCCGTTTCCTCGCGGACGGGCCATTCCGGAGGTGGGAGCTGCCGGTGATCGCGACGACCGCGGGGCCATTGACCGGCGCCTTTGCTGGTGCGACCAGGCTATCCACCTGGCCGGAGCAGAGCTTTTCACCGGGCCGCGGACTCAGGTTTCCATCAGGCCCGTGGGCCGGGCTTTCCGCAGGGCTTCGTGCCGGGCCGCCGGTCCGGGCTTTCCGCAGGGCATCGTGCCGGGGCCGCCGGCCCCGGCTTTCCGCCAGGCCGCCGACCGGGCTATCCAGCGAGCCGGAGTTCCGATCGGGTGGCCCATCAAGACTTCCGGCCAGTCCGCGGGCGGTCCCCCCAGGCCGTCGGCTGCGGCTTCCCACCGGACCAGCCGCAGGACTCTCCATCGGGCCACCGGCCCCGACTTCCCCACCGCTCCGGCGGCCAGGAAGCCATCAGGTCACTGAGCCTGGCCTTCCGCCGAACCGCAGCCTGGTGCCATCAGGCCGCCCATCACAGCTCCTACCGGCCGCGCGCCTCGGCGCGATGCCGGTCGGCTGTCCCGCAACGCTGAATGCATCCGTGCGGCAGCGGCGACCGCCGGCACCTTCCCGGGCGCTACTGGACGCGGCCGCTCATTGCCGTACCGGGACATGCGCCGGGGCCGGACGCAGATGCTCCGGCGACTGCCACGCCTGGCGCGGGTGCGAGGGCGAGCAGAGTCGATCCGCCCGCGACGGCCAGCGAGCCACCGATGAGGGCCGGGCGCGGACTGCTCCGCAACAGCAGCGGTCCGGCCGGGGCCATCGCGAGCAGTCCGAAGCCGAAGGTGGCGGGCAGCCAGGCCAGCGCCTCCGGGGGTACGCCGAAGTCGCCGGCCAGCAGCACGAGACACGCGCCGAGAGCGGTGATCGCGTAGCCGAGCGCCGCCTGCGCGATGCCCGCCTGCCTGACATTGCTGTCCATGCGACCACTCCTGACTGGCTCGGGTGATGCGGTCACCGGCGTGTGGGATGGGTGAACTCGGCGGGCGCGAGTCCGGCCGGGGGAGACGGGTCCGGCGGTGGTCTGGCCTGGCGGTGGTCTGGCCTGGCGGTGGTCTGGCCTGGCGGTGGTCTGGCCTGGCGGTGGTCTGGCCTGGCGGTGGTCTGGCC
>NZ_JBEZGQ010001073.1:0-2727 GCF_040650095.1 Actinoplanes sp. NPDC048791
CGGGTCGACGGTGGCCGACGGCCGGGCGGCGACCAGCGACGGGCCCGGGCCGGAGTCGGCGATCACCACCCGGTCGGCGGTCATCAGCGTGATGCGGCGGCCCAGCTTGGCCGAGCGGGCCCGGATCAGCGCCGGTGCTCCCGACCAGTCGGCGTGGGTCGCCCCGTAACCGACGAGCATGTCGTACACGCCCTTGTCCTCGGTGAGCGAGCGGCCCTGCTCCTGCCGGATGGCGCGGGTGGCGGTGCTGACGGCCAGCCAGGCCGTCGCCGCGGTCGCGGCGATCGCGATCAGCACGGAGGTGACCAGCAGCCGGGTCACCAGGCTGTGCCGCAGGGGCACCCGGCCGCGGCTCATCCGGTCTCCGCCGAGCCGGCGGACAGCCGGTAGCCGACGCCGTAGACGGTGATCAGCTGGCTGGGCCGCTGCGGGTCGGTCTCGATCTTGCGGCGCAGGTTCATCACGTGCACGTCGATGGTCCGCTCGGTGGAACTGCGGTCGATCCCGCGGGTGTGGTGCAGCAGCTGGGCCCGGGTGAACACCCGGTCCGGCTGTTCGGCCATGGCGGCCAGGATGGCGAACTCACCGCGGGTGCACTCGACCGGCTCGTCGCCGACGGTGACCTGGTGCAGGGCCGGGTCGACGCCGATCCGGCCGATCCGGCGCAGCCCCGGACCGGCCGGCGCCGGGGCGCCCCGCGACGCCCGCCGCAGCAGCGTCCGCACCCGGGCCATCAGCTCCCGCGGGCTGTACGGCTTGGTGAGGTAGTCGTCGGCGCCCAGCTCCAGCCCGAGCAGCAGGTCCTCCTCGGCCGTGCGGGCGGTCAGCATCAGCACCAGCACGTCCGACTCCTCGCGCAGCGTGCGGCACACGTGCAGCCCGTCCAGGCCGGGCATCATGACGTCGAGCACCACCAGGTCGGGTCGCCGGCGCCGGGCCTCGTCCAGCGCGGCCCGCCCGTCGTGCACGACGTACGCGTCGTGGCCCGCCGCGGTCAGGTAGCGGCGCACGACCTCGGCCTGGCGGGGATCGTCGTCGGCAACCAGGACACGGGCACGCATGGCGGCGATGATAGGCCCGCCGGGCACGCGGAACGGAGTCCTCGGCGATACCTGACAGCTTTCTAACGATCTCCGGCGACGCTCGTCGGCATGCATCCGAAGCTCGACTCCCCGACCGAGGTGATCCCCCTCGTCCCGGACCCGCCCCGGCGGCGCCGCGGCGCGGTGAAATGGCTGGCCGGAGGCCTTGTCGTCGCGGTCCTCGCGGTCGTCGCCGGGGTTGTGCTGACCCGGCACCGGGCGTCCGGGAAACCCGCGGCGCCGGCGCCCTCGGCGGTCGAGAAGGTCAAGCTGGAGCGCCGGGACCTGTCCACCACCAAGCAGCTGAACGGCAGCATCGGCTTCGGGGCACCTCGCCCGGTCTCCGGTCACACCGAGGCGACGGTGACCTGGCTGCCGGCCGTCGGCGCCACGATCAAGCGGGGCAAGCAGCTGTTCCGGGCCGACGACAAGCCGGTGACCCTGTTCTACGGCAAGATGCCGCTCTACCGGCCGATCGCCGGGCGCAACCTGGCCGGCCGGGACGTGCGGATCATCGCGGACAACCTGCGGGCGCTCGGGTACGGCATCGGCCACCAGCCGGCCCCGGGCGAACGGGTGACCCAGCCGTCGCCGTCACCCCCGGCGGGCACGCCGCCCAAAGCCGCCACGAAGGTGCAGGTCAAGTCGGGGGAAAGCGTCCTCACCACCGGGCTGACCGCGGCGATCAGGAAGTGGCAGCAGGACCGCGGCCTGCCGGTCACCGGGCAGGTGGCGGTCGGCGACGTCGAGGTGCTGCCCGGCGCGGTCCGGGTCGACTCGCTCGCCGTGCAGCCCGGCTCCCCGGCGAACGCCCCGCTGATGTCGGTCACCTCCACCCGCAAGGTGATCACCGTGTCGGCCGAGCTCAGCGACGCCGCCGTGCTGGAACGGGGCAAGCGCGTGACCGTGAGCCTGCCCGACGACCGTACGGTCAAAGCCAGGATCTCCTCGGTCGGCCGCACCCTCGCCGCGCCGGAGGGTGGCGTGGCCGACGGGGCACCGACCATGACCGTGTCGGTGACCGTCGACGACCCGAAGGCCATCGCCGACCTGGACTCGGCCGACGTCCAGGTGAACGTGGCCGGCCGGACCGTCGAGGACGTGCTGGCCGCGCCGGTCGAGGCACTGGTCGCGCTGACCGAGGGCGGCTACGCCGTGCAGGGCCCGCAGGGACTGGTCGCGGTCGAGACCGGGATGTTCGCCGACGGCTGGGTCGAGATCACCGGCGACGGCCTGGCCCCCGGCACCGACGTGGTGGTCGCGTCGTGACGGACGAACCCGTCCTGCGCGTCCGTGACGCGAGCATGCGCTACCCCGGCGGCGTCACCGCGCTGGACGGGGTGAGCCTGGACATCGCCCGGGGCGAGATGGTGGCCATCGTGGGCCCGTCCGGGTCGGGCAAATCAACCCTGCTGAACATCATCGGTACGCTGGACCGCCCCACCTCGGGCACGGTCCGTATCTCCGGGCAGGACGTGGCCACGCTCAGCGACCGGCACCTGTCAGCGCTGCGGGCCCGCGAGATCGGCTTCGTCTTCCAGCAGTTCCACCTCACCGACGGGCTCAGCGCGGCCGAGAACGTCGCCACCGGCCTGCTCTACGCCGGGGTGCCCCGCCGCCACCGCGGGCAGCGGGCCCGGCACGC
>NZ_JBEZGQ010001074.1:0-2717 GCF_040650095.1 Actinoplanes sp. NPDC048791
GCAGGGTTCGGATCTTGGCCAGCTCGGCGGCGAACAGGGCGGTCACCGGGCGTCCCGCCGTACGAGGGTGACCCCGGCGAGCAGCGCGGTCACCAGCGCCCAGCCCACCAGGACCAGCACGGCCTGCGGCGGGCTCGACGTCAGGTCGCCGGTCGCGGGGTTGAGCAGCAGGTTCCGGCCGGCGCTGACCGGGAGAAGCGCGTCCAGGCCGGGCACGCCGGCCAGCACCTGGGTCATCGTCACGGTGATCAGCGCGAGGCTCACCCCGATCGCTGCCAGGGTGCTGCGGGCGATGACGGCGATCGCGTACGTGCTCAGTCCGAGCAGGACCGCGTACAGGATGAACCTGGCCTGGCCCGCGATCGCGTCGGCGCTGACCGGCAGCCCGGGGAACCGGTCCTTGACGCCCAGGTAGCTGAACACCGTGCTGATCGTGGCGATCAGCACCGCCGCCAGGGTGAGGCATCCGGCCGCCGCCAGCAGCTTCGCCACGAGCAACCGGCCCCGCCGGGGCACGGCGAGCACCGTCAGCCCGAGCTGCCCGCCGCGGAACTCCTGCCCGGCGATCACCGCGGCCAGGCCGGGCAGGAACACGCTCATCTGCAGCGACGAAGCACGGATGCCCTCCAGCAGTGCCGCGCGGGCGGGCTCGCGCCGGCCGAGGAAGATCTCGATGGACCCGTCCGGCGTCACCTTGGCGACCGCGTCGGCGGTCAGGCCCACCACCTGCACCTCCACCAGCAACTGGAGGGCGAGGATGGCGCCCAGCACGAGCCAGCCGGCGCGCAGAGTGGTGATCTTGACCAGTTCCGCGCGGACGGCCGCTCTCACGCCGCGGTCCGTTCGCCGGTCAGGGCGAAGAAAGCCGCCTCCAGCGACGGATGGCCCGCGGTGACCTCGGCGACCGAACCCCGCCCGGCGATCCGGCCCCGGTTGATGACCACCAGGTCGTCGGCGGTCCCGGCCGTCTCGGCCATCAGGTGGCTGGACAGCAGCACGGTACGCCCGGACGCCGCATAGTCCCGCAGCAGCTGCCGCACCCAGCGGATCCCCTCCGGGTCCAGCCCGTTCACCGGCTCGTCGAGCACCAGCACATCCGGCTCACCGAGCAAGGCCGCGGCGATACCGAGCCGCTGTCCCATCCCGAGCGAGTACCGCTTCACCCGCTGCCGGGCCACCTCGGCCAGGCCGACGAGCTCGAGAACCGCACCCACCCGGGCCTGGGGGATGCGGTTCGACCGAGCGATCCAGCTGAGGTGGTCGACGGCCCGTCGCTCCGGGACCGGCCCGGCCCCGTCGAGCAGCGCGCCGACCGTCCGCAATGGATGGTCGAGGTCGCGGTAGCGCCGGCCGTGGATCGTCGCGGTGCCGCCGCCGGGCGCGTCCAGGCCCAGCAGGATCCGCAGGGTGCTGGACTTGCCGGCGCCGTTGGGGCCGAGAAAGCCGGTGACCCGGCCGGGCCGTGCGGTGAAGCTGACGTCGTCGACGGCCGTCCGGCCGCCGTGGCGTTTGCTGAGGTGGGCGATGTCGATCACGGACACCAGCCTGCGACGCATGGACGCCGGCCCGCGTCACCCGGAAGTAGACACCTAACGAGGTTCGTGCAGCAGACCGGCCTCGTACGCCAGCACCGCGAGGTGGGTGCGGTCGTTCACGTCGAGCTTGGCGAACATCCGGCGCAGGTACGTGCGGACCGTCTCCACGCTCAGCGTCAGCTCGTCGGCGATCTGCTGGTTGGAGTAGCCCCGGGCGACGTACCGGATGACCTCGGTCTCGCGCGCGGACAGCACCTGGCCGGCGAAGGCGTGCCGCCGCTCGGGCCGGCGCGGCGCGAACTGCCGCATCAGCCTGGCGGTGATCTCCGGGGCCAGCATCGCGTGGCCGGCGTGGACAGTGCGTACGGCGTGCAGGACCTCGGGCGGGGACGCGTTCTTGAGCAGGAAACCGGAGGCGCCGAGGGTGAGGGCCTCGTAGACGTACTCGTCGAGGTCGAAGGTGGTCAGCATGATGACCTTGGTGGTCGTGTCCGGCAGCAGGCGGCGGGCGGCCTCCAGTCCGCTCGCGCCGGGCATCTGCACGTCGAGCAGGGCGACCGCCGGTTTCAGCGCGCCGACGAGCCGGGCCGCTGTCTCGCCGTCCGCCGCCTCGCCGGCGACCCGGAAGCCGGGCGTCCGGTCGAACAGCTTGCGGTAGACGCCGCGGAACCGGTCGTCGTCATCGGCCAGGAACACGCTGATGGCCGCGGTCACCGGCCACCCCCTCGCCGGACGGGCAGGCGCGCGCTGACCTCGAAGCCGCCCCCGGGGTGGTCGCCCCACGTGACCGTGCCGCCGACGAGCTGGGCCCGTTCGCTCATCCCGGCCAGGCCGAAGCCGGTGTGCTCGCGTCCGGCGGCGCCCGGCCCACGGTCCCGGACCCGGACGACGACCGCCCCGCCCGTCTCGTGCACGTCCACCGTGCAGGGCGCGCCCGCCGCGTGCCGCACCACGTTGCTCAGCGACTCCTGCACGATCCGCAGCACGACGGCCCCGACGGCGTCCTCGACCTGCTCGTCGACGGTGATGCGGGCGTGCACGTCGACGCCGGCGGCGCGCGTGGTGTCGACCACCGAGGACAGCCGGGTGACCGGCGGGGGCGCGGAACGCAGTCCCCGGACCAGCACCTGCATCTCTTCGAGGGCCCGCCGCGCGTGCAGTTCGATGCCGGCCAGGGAGTCC
>NZ_JBEZGQ010001075.1:0-2725 GCF_040650095.1 Actinoplanes sp. NPDC048791
GTGCACCGCGTTCGCGACCAGGTTGGTGCCGACCTGGCGCAGCCCGTGCACGTCGCCCAGCACCGTCGGCGGCACGAACGTGTCCGAGTCGTCGTCGAGGGCGGCCAGGCGCACCGGGCGGTCCGGCATCCGCGCGTACGCGTCTCTGATCGTGTCGGCGGCGATCTCCAGCAGATCCACCGGGCGCAGCACCGGCGGCCGTTCCAGGTCGAGCCGGGCCAGCATCAGCAGGTCCTCGACCAGGACACCCATCCGGCCGGCCTCGCCTTCGATCCGGCTCATGGTCTCGTCGAGCTGCGGTCCGGGCGGCGCGCCGCCGCGCCGGTAGAGCTCGGCGAAGCCCCGGATGGAGGTCAGCGGGGTCCGCAGCTCGTGCGAGGCGTCCGCGACGAACTGCCGCAGCCGCTGCTCGGACGCCGTACGGGCGGAGACCTCGGCCTCGATGCGGGCCAGCATCAGGTTGAGCGCACCGCCGAGCCGGCCCGGCTCGGTGTGCGGATCCGTGTCGGCCACCCGGCCGGAAAGGTTGCCCGCCGAGATGTCGGTGGCCAGGCGTTCCATCTCGGTCAGCGGCCGCAGCCCGAGCCGCACCACGAACGCCGCCCCGGCGCCGAGCAGCACCAGGACCAGCACGGTGACCCCGGCGTCGATCAGCAGCAGCCGGTCGCCGGTCTCCTCCACCTCGACCAGCGACGATCCGATGACCGCCACCCCGCCCGTGTCGGCCACGGCCACCGCGAGCAACCGCCAGTCCGCGCTGCCGTCGGCGGCCGCCACGGTGTACGGCCGCCCGGTCTGTGCGTGCGCCAGCACCTCGGCCAGCGGCGCCACCGCGGGCCGTTGCGCCTCGGCGACGGAACTGCGGTCCGGGTCGAGCGGGCCGGCCGGCGTGTAGACATAGACCACCGAGTCGGCCCCGAGGCGCAGCTGCCGGTTGCGGGGGGTGGCGCCGGTCGGCGGGGGCAGGGCCAGGCGCTGCGACCCCGCGAACGGGCGGGACATGGCGACCAACTGCTCGTCGATGCGGTCCTGAAGATAGCCGCGGATCAGCACCAGGCCGGCCAGGTTGGCCACGATCAGGGCGATCGCGGCCAGCGCGCCGACGACCAGCACGAGCCGGGAGCGCAGGGTCCAGTGGCCCCACCGCCGCGGACGCCAGCGGAGCCCGGCCCTCATGGCCTGCTCACTCCTCGCCTGCTCACTCCTCGCCGCCGCGGGGCAGGCGCAGGGCGTACCCGACGCCGCGGACGGTGTGGATCAGCGGCGGATCGGTCTTGTCGATCTTGCGGCGCAGGTAGTACACGTAGGACTCGACGATGCGCCCGTCGCCGCCGAAGTCGTACTTCCAGACCCGGTCCAGGATCTGCGCCTTGCTGACCACCCGGCCCGCGTTGATCAGCAGGTACTTCAGCAGGTTGAACTCGGTCGGCGAGAGGTCCACGAGCCGGCCGGCCCGGCGCACCTCGTGGGCGTCCTCGTCGAGCTCCAGGTCGGCGTAGCGCAGCACCCCGGCGTCGCCCGGCACCAGCTCGGGCCGGCTGCGCCGCAGGATCGCCCGGATCCGCAGCACCACCTCCTCCAGGCTGAACGGCTTGGTCACGTAGTCGTCAGCCCCCGCGGTGAGCCCGGCCACCCGGTCCTCGACCGCGTCCCGTGCGGTCAGGAACAGCACCGGGGTGGCCCGCCCGGAGGCGCGCAGCCGCCGGGCCACGTCGAAGCCGTCCAGATCGGGCAGCATCACGTCGAGCACCACCAGGTCCGGCTCGAAGTCCTCGATCGCGACCAGCGCGCCGTGCCCGGACTCGGCGACCCGCACGTCGAAGGCGACCAGCCGCAGCGTGGCGGAGAGCAGCGCGGAGATGTTGGGCTCGTCGTCGACGACCAGCACCCGGGTCGCCCGGGCGGCCGGCGGATCGCTGAGGGCCACGGAACCGCGGTTATCGGAATGCACCGCAAAGGAATATCAGCGCTTCCTTTGAATTGCGTATGAATCCGCTAGGAGGGAGCTGGGCCGCACGGCGCTCACCAGCTGCGGGCCACCGCGGCGCCCTCGGCGAGACCCGAGGTGATCTCGGTGTACCGGTCGCCGCGCAGCCCCACCCCGACCTTGACCCGCTCTCCCGCGCGCAGCACCGTGCCGGTGTCACCTGCGATGTCGTGCACGGCAGTGCTCGGCAGCCGCAGCACGTCATCGGCCGAACCGGTGGTGACCCGGACCGCGGCGCTCTGCCCGACCAGCAGGTCCTTGGGGGCGTCGGTGAAGGAGAGCAGCACGCCGTAGCGGACCATCGTGCCGTCGTCGGTGCCGACCGGGTCGACCTGCACCACCGTCGCGCCGAAGTCCTGGCCGGCCCGGTCGGCCAGGGTCGCGGTGGCCTTCTGAGCCACGGCCAGCCGATCCGCGTCGGCCTCCGGGAAGTCGGCGCTGATCTGCATGTCGAAGACGTCGGCCAGGGTGAGGAAGGCGCCGCCCCCGCTGACCTGACTGCCGACCTTGCCGGCGACCGACAGGATCCGCCCGGCGATCGGCGCGGTGATGGTGGTGCCCTCGAGCCGGTCCTCGGCGGTCTGCAACGCCACCTCGGCCTGGTTGACCCGCTGCTGGGCGCTGAGCACCGGGTCTCCCCCGCCCCCGGCGTTCTGGCCCCCGGAATTCTGGCCGCTTGAATTCGCGCCGCCGCCCTGGGTGCAGGTCGTCGCGGCACCACCCGGCCGGGCCGGCGCG
>NZ_JBEZGQ010001076.1:0-2722 GCF_040650095.1 Actinoplanes sp. NPDC048791
CAGGCCGCTGGTCACGGCGTCACGGGCCGGCCGCCGAGGGTCACCGCGAGGCGCCCGTCGGAGGCGAAGGACCAGGCCAGCGCGCCGCTCAGCGCGGCGCACCGGGATCCGTTGGTGCCCGACCAGAACTGGTTCGAGCTGTCGGCGTCGCCGATGATCCGGTCGTTGGTGCCGCTGCCGCTGCGGCACGAGACGTTGTTGCGGAACACCGAGGTGCCCGCGTCGAAGTTGAAGTTGCGTTCGGTGTTGTCGATGCTGATGTTGTTGCTGATCGTCATCGCGCCCGGGTTGCTGTTGTACGTGAACCCGTGCTTGCCGTTGCGGAACGCGATGCTGCGCCGCACGATGTGGTTGACCTTGATGTCCTCGCCGCCGAGCTTGTAGCCGTTGCGGTCGCCGTTGCCGGCCTGTCCGCCGTTGCTCAGCGTGCCGTTGTTGTAGGCCAGCGAGTCCTCGATGGTGACCACGCCGATGGGCCCGGTGTCGGTCTTGGTGTAGAGGTCCCAGCCGTCGTCGATGTTGTTGTGCGACACGGCGTAGCGGAAGACGTTGCCGGAGCCGACGGTGAGCTTCGCGGCGAAACCGTCGGCGTCCTCACCGTCGGAGTCCGCGTTGTCGTGCGACTCCGCGCTCAGGATCAGGTTGTTGGCCGGCCACTGGCTGTTCGGGGTGTCCGAGGCGATCCGGGACAGCTGCAGCCCGGTGTCGCGGTTGAACCGGGTGATCGTGCGTTCGAGGATGTTGTTGCTGCCCCCGACGAAGATGCCGTTGTCCCCCGCCCGCTCCACGATGATGCCCGACACGTGCCAGAACGAGCCGTTGACGGCCAGCCCCCGGTTCGCCGGGTCCTCGACCATGGCCGAGAAGTTCAGCACGGGCGTCTCACCCGGGTACGCCGACAGCTTCTTGCGGGCGTTCGCGGTGCCGTTGTTGCCCGGCGCGATGGTGACCGTCTGCGAGAAGGCGTAGTTGCCGCCGCGCAGATAGATCGTTCCGCCGGCCGCGACCCGGGTGATCGCCGAGACCAGGGTGGTCGGGCTCGCCTGGGTGCCGGCCGCGCCCGCACTGCCGTTGGGCGCCACGTAGAGCACGTCGCTGGTGGTCGGCGGCGGGGTCGTCGGCGGCGGAGTGGTGGGCGGCGGGGTGGTCGGCGTGGGGCTCGACGGCGGCGGCGTGGTCGGTCCGGTCGGTGACGGCGTGCCGCCGCCTCCGGTGGTGACCATGACGTCGTCGAAGCCCGCGGAGGCGAAACCGGTCTGCAGGCCGATGCGGCCCGAACCCGAGACCGAGCTGGTGCCGGTCCCGACCGTCGCGCCGTCGACGCTGCCGGTGATGGTCGAACCGGAGACGCTCAGGCTCAGGGAATACCAGGTGCCGGTGCTCACCGTCCGGGCCGAGCTGCCGAGGACGGTGACGCTGCCGCTGTTGACCGCCTGCAGTTGCGCCTGGCCGGGCAGCAACGCCAGCCGATAGAACGTGGTCGAGCTCTTGGCCCGGGCCAGCAGGCCGACGAAACCGCCCGAGCCGAACGACAGCGGCTTGACCTTCGCGGACACCGCGTAGTCGGTCCACCCGGCGTCGCCGGCGAGCTCACGGGCGTTCTCACTGCCCGCGTTGCTCTGCCGCAGCGTCTGCGAGCCGTCCGCGACGACCGACCAGGTGCCGCCGGACTTGGACCAGCCGCTGGTGCTGCCCGACTCGAAGTCGGCGGTGAAGACGGTGGCCGCCTGGGCGCTGGTCACGGTGAGGGCGAGTCCCGCCGTCACCAGGGCGACGAGAGTGCCGCCGCCGGCCAGCCGGCGCAGCCGGCGGGCCCGGGGTGAGGGTGCCATTCAGTGTTTCTCCTCTGTCACAAATGGACACCGCCGGTAGGTGGGCAGGGTGCGGCAAAAGGGCCGTCGACTGGCCACGGGATACGGCATCAGTATGGTGCGTCACCGCAGCGTGCGGCCCATCCTCGGGAGTGCTCCGGCGGTCTCCGGGGACGGTTGTTTCCGTGAGGGAATCCTCACCCGCCGATATATGAGAGTCAATAAATATGATGTGCAGGTTTGTTGCATTGCGGTGCGGCCGAATGGCTTTCAATCCGCGACGAGCACATCCTCGAGGGGACGGCGGCGGCTCGGGCTGCCGGGCCGGCCGTAGCCGATCCGCAGCGCCATCTGCGGCATCCCGGAGCGGCCGAGCGACCGGCGCAGCTGATCGCGGGCGGCCGGCACCTCGATCGGCTGCGAGATCATCGAGCAGGCCAGGCCCGAGTCGGTGACCGTCAGCAGCACCCGCTGCAACGCCTGACCGGCGATGAGCTGGTCGTGCGGGCGGTCACCGGCCGTGCCCAGGATCGCGACCAGAGGTTCCGGCTCGAAGTCACGTCCGGGGGCCCGCCGGTGGTCGGAGAAGGCGCGCTGGGGCAGCAGATCCTGCGGCTCCGGCACCGGGGCACCGGCCGGCACAGCGACACCGTCAGGCGCCTCGTCGGCATGCGTCCAGGTCGACATCTCGGCCTGGTAGGTCAGGTCGCGGCGCAGCACCCGGTCGGCGCTCTGCGCCAGCTCGGCGAAGCCGCTCAGGGCGGTCATCCCGACCAGCAGGTCCAGCCAGCCGGACTCCTCGCGGGCGGCGTCCACCAGCCGCTGCCGCACGTCGGGCGGCACGGGGTCGGGCCAGAACGGCCGGCGGTTGCTGTAGCGGCGGGGGATGGCCGCGGCGAGGTCGGTCTCGG
>NZ_JBEZGQ010001077.1:0-2721 GCF_040650095.1 Actinoplanes sp. NPDC048791
GGGCCACCAGGGCGCCGGGTCCGGCGGCCCGGGACAGGCGCTCGGCCACACCGACCAGCAGCCGGTCCCCGACGGCGTGCCCGAGCGCGTCGTTGACCTCCTTGAAGTCGTCCAGGTCGAGCAGGGCCACCTGCAGCGGACCGGCGGCTAGGCCCTCGGTGAGGCCCTGCTCCAGCCGGCGGCGGTTGGCCAACCCGGTCAGGTCGTCGGCCATCGCCAGGTCTTCCAACTGGTCGGCCTGCTGCTGGACCTGGGCCACGAAGCCGGACATGCGCAGGACCACGAGGACGAACAGGAGCACGGCGCCGACGGCGATCGCCAGCCGGTCCACCGGGTCGCCTCCGATGCCGGGCACGAACAGCAGCGCGGGGGCCAGCAGGGAGCAGACTGCCAGCAGCACCAGCCGGGACCGGCCCACCCGCGCGTCGCTGGGCCGGTTGGTGGTCGTGCCGGTCCAGCGCATCGAGGGGTGCAGGGCCGCCGCGGCCCAGGCGATGTAGGACAGCAGCCAGCCGGCGTCGAGCAGGCTGCCGCCGTCGTCCTCCGAGTAGAGCGAGACGAGGGAGTAGGCGATGTCCGCGACGAGCAGCAGCAGCGCGGCCAGGCTCAGCAGCCGGGCACTGGCCGAGCGCCGCCCCGAGCTGGTGAAGAACCGGGCCAGGATGGCCAGCAGCAGGGCGTCGGCGGCGGGATAGGCCACCCCGATGACCCGTTCCAGCGTCGAGGCGGTCGAGCCGGCCGCGATCGGGTGCATCACGAACACCCAGAAGACCAGGCCGATGCCGATCGCCACGATCGCCGGATCCACCAGCCCGGCGAGATCACCGCCGCGGCGGCGGCCGCGGCTGAGCAGGACCAGACCGACAACCAGCATCGGGTACGCGCTCAGATAGAGATAGTCGGCCGCCGACGGGTACGGCTCCTCGTGCAGGACGTACTTGTAGTACTCCCAGACGAGGTCACCGCCGACCCAGGTGATCTGCCCGGCGGCGAACCAGTACCACATCGCCGGCCGTTCGGGCCGGTGCAGGCGCACCGCCAGCGGGATCACCAGGCAGGACAGCAGTCCGATGGCGTTGTAGACGGCGTTCGCGGCGAACCCGTCGTGCGGCAGCAGGTAGTAACCGCCCACGGCCAGCACGCCGAGGATCAGCCACCACCACCAGAGTCGTTTCTGTCGCACGGAGGGCAATCGGTCGCCGGCGTATTCATCTGAGGATTCCACCGGGTCAGACCGCCACTGTCTCGGTGCCGCTGACGGCGTCGTGGAAGTCGGGCTGGGCTACGGGCCGGCCGAAGTGGTAGCCCTGGGCCAGCCGGTAGCCGAGGCGGTGCAGTTCGGTGGCCTGCTCGGCGGTTTCGACGCCTTCGGCGACGGCAGTGAGGCCGAGGCCGTCGGCGACCTGGATGAGGGCGGCGGCGATGACGGCGTGCCGGCCGGCCATGGTGATGGTGTCGACGAAGCTCTTGTCGACTTTGAGGGTGTCGACGGGCACGGTCTGCAGCAGGCCGAGGGAGGAGTGGCCGGTGCCGAAGTCGTCGAGGGCGATGCGTACGCCGAGCTGGTGCAGGTCCTTGACGGTCTGCACACTCTGGCCGCCCCGGAAGACGGCGGTCTCGGTGACTTCGATGATCAGATTGTGCGCACTCAGGCCCGTCCAGGCCAGTACTTCGGCCACCAGATCGGCGAAGTCCGGCTCGGCGAGCTGACGCGCGGAGACATTGACGCTGACCCGCGCCGGGGCGGCCGTACCGTGGGTGGCGTGCCAGGCGACGGCCTGGGCGCAGGCGGTCCGCAGGATCCAGGCACCGAGCTCGACGATCAGGCCGTTCTGCTCGGCGACCGGGATGAAGTCCACCGGGTTGACCAGGCCACGCTCGGGGTGGTGCCAGCGGATGAGGGCCTCCACCGACACGATCCGGGCGTCGGGCAGCGAGACGATGGGCTGGTAGACGAGACGGAACTGGCCGGTGTCCAGCGCCGTACGCATCTCCGCCCCCAGCCGGGCCTCCGCGCGGGCCCGTTCGTCGAGCTCCACGGCGTAGCGGCGGACGTGGCTGCCGCACTGCTCCTTGGCCGCGTACATGGCGGTGTCGGCCCGGCGCAGCACCTCGTACGGGTCGTCGGTGTCCTCGGCGTCGGCGATGCCGACGCTGGCGCCGACCAGCAGCTCCTGGCCCGCCACCTCCACCGGCGGGCGCAGGCCGGCGGTGAGCCGGTCGACGATGCCGGCCATCGCCTCGGCCGACGCGCCGGTGACCAGGACGGCGAACTCGTCACCGCCCATCCGGGCCACGAGGTCGTCACCGCGCAGGCGGTCGGCGAGGCGTTGCGCCACGATCGCCAGCAGCCGGTCGCCGACGGCGTGGCCGAAGCGGTCGTTGACGTCCTTGAAGCCGTCGAGGTCGAGCATCGCCACCTGGGCCGGGCCGGCCGCCACGGCGGCCGCGAGCCGCTCCTCGAAGAAGCGGCGGTTGGGCAGGCCGGTCAGGTCGTCCCGCATGGCGAGGTCCTGCAACTGCCGGGCCTGCCGCTGCACCTGCGTCACGAAACCGGACATCCGCAGCAGGACCAGGACGAACAGCAGCACCGCGCCGACGCCGATGGACAGCCAGCTCAGGTGCGGGAAGCCCAGGGCGCCCTGGACGAACAGCAGGGTCGGCACCAGCAGCGTGCTGCCGGTCAGCAGGACCAGCCGGCCCGGTCCGACGCGGGGCCCG
>NZ_JBEZGQ010001078.1:0-2717 GCF_040650095.1 Actinoplanes sp. NPDC048791
CGGCCACCGCGGTCGCCGGCGTGCTCGTCACCGGCGCCGCCGCGGTGGTGCCGACCCTGCTGTTGCGCCGGCTGCCGGCCGCGCGCCTGCTGGCCGAGGAGTGAGGCATGGCGTCCGCCGAGATCAGGATCGACAACCTGTCCAAGACGTACGGGGACCTGACCGCCGTCGACGCCGTCACCCTCGACGTGCCGGCCGGCTCGATGGTCGCGCTCACCGGGCCGAGCGGGTCGGGCAAGTCGACGCTGCTGCACCTCGTCGGCGCGATCGAGCGGGCCGACACCGGCACGGTCACCGTCGACGGCCTGGACATCACCGCGCTGCGCCGCGGAGCCCTGTCCCGGTACCGGCAGAGCATCGGTTTCGTGTTCCAGCGCTACCACCTGCTGGCCCCGCTCACCGCGCTGGACAACGTGATCGCCCCGACGCTGCCCTACCGCGTGCCGTACGACCGGGTCACGCGCGGCCGCGAGCTCCTCGACGCGGTCGGGCTCGCTGGCCGCGAGGGTGCGGTGCCGGCCGAGCTTTCCGGCGGGCAGCAGCAGCGGGTGGCCATCGCGCGGGCGCTCATGGTGGAACCGCGGCTGCTCCTGGCCGACGAGCCGACCGGCAACCTGGACTCCCGGACCGGCCGGCAGATCATCGACCTGCTCGTACGGCTGCGCGCGGAGCGCGGCACGACCGTGTTGCTGGCCACCCACGAGCAGCACGTGGCGGCGCGGTGCGACCGCATCGTGCGCCTGACCGACGGTGCCGTGACGGAGGACCTGGACCTTCTCGAGGGCGAGTCCGAACAGGAGACCCTGGCCCGGGTGACGACGCTGCGCCCGTGAAAGCCGGTCAGGGACTCTGCTGGGCCCAGCGGGCGAGGTTCACCTGGGTGGCGCGGGTGAGTGGATGGTCGGCGCCCGACACGCGTTCACGGATCGGCAGCAGGTCGGCCAGGAGCCGGCGGGCGGTGGCGGGATCACCCGCGCGTCCGGTGTAGTCGGCGTGCAGGTCCTTGGCGACCAGAGTCTCGTTCGGATGCTCCTTGCCCCAGGCGCGCTCGAGCAGCGGGAGCAGGTCCGCCAGGCGGTCGCGGGCCTGCCGGGGATCGCCCGCCTCGCCGATCCAGGTGGCGAGATCCCGGGACGTGGCCAGCGTCTCCGGGTGGTCGGGACCGTTGACCCGCGTGCGGACCGCCAGCAGAGCCGCGTACTGGTCCCGCGCGCCCGGCGCGTTCCCGGCCTGACCCGTGAAATGGGCCAGGCAGACCGGCAGGGTGGGAGGGAGTGGTTGCGCCCGTCGGAAGAGCGGGGGGCGCAGCGTCAGCGTGTCGGGATGCTCCGGTCCCCAGACCCGTTCGGCCGCGGGCAGCAGCGGACGACACACCTCCCGGGCGCCGCCGGGTTCGCCCAGATGGCCCATCCAGTTGGCGAAATCCATCTTCGCGTACAACGTGCGGGGGTGGTCCGGGCCCAGGACCTTGTCGAGGAGGGGCAGGAGGCGCTGGTAACCGCCGTAGGCGTCGGATCTGGCTCCGGCCTCACCGGTCCACTCGATGAGGTGGACCCGCAGGATCAGGGTCCGCTCGTCCTCGGGCCCGAAGTGCCGCTCGAACAGAGGCAGCAGCTCCGCATACCGGTCGCGGGCAGCTCCCGCGTCACCCGTCATGCCGGTGAACCGGGCCAGCTCGGCCTTCGCGACGAGCACCGACGGATCCTCCGCGCCCGCGCGCTCCGGCATGGCGTCAACGACGCGCTGCTGGAGCCGTACGGCCGTGGGGTAGTCCGCGATCGCGTCGAGATACCCGATGGTCCGCAGCAGGCCGGTGGCATCGCCCGGCAGGACAACGATGACGTGGGGCAGCAGGCGGGCAAAGACGGGCCGGCTCGCCGGGTCCGCGGGATGAGCGGGCAGGCAGTGGTCCAGTGCTGCGCCGGCCCGGGCCCGCAGCACGTCGCGATGCGGTTCGTCCAGTTGATGCAGCGTCACCGCCTGCACGAGCCGGTGCACGGAGACACCGTCACCGGCGAGACTGATCATGCTGAACGAGGCGAGGACACCCAGCGCCTCGACCGCGTCCAGTTCGTCGGCGTCCGCCGCGCGGACCAGCACGTCGCGGGGCAGATCGTCCGGGCGAAGCAGGCCAGCAGATTCAGCATCTCGATGGCCAGGGGGCTGATCTCCCCGATCCGGGTCCGGGTCACGGCCCACGCCTTGGCCACGAGCCGCTCGTGGTCACCGCCGGCCGGCGCGGAGGCGTACATGCGCGTCGGTGAGGTGCGGAGAAGGTCGCGATACCGGCTCACCCCGATGCCGGGTGCCTGGGCGATGAAGGCGCCCGCCTGGGCCAGCGCGAGCGGCAGATCTCCCAGGTCGTCGGCCAGCGCGTCCAGCTGTCCGGTCTCGCCGGAGCGCGTCAGCTCGGCCAGCAGGAACACGGCCGCCGGCCGGGGCAGCACGCCCAGGTCGATCGGGATGCTGAGGTCGTGCCAGCCGGCGGTCCGGCGGGTGGTGATCAGGACGTGGCCGCCGTGCAGCCGGCCGAGGTAGGACCGCAGCGACGCCGCCTCGGCCACGTCGTCGAACACGAGCAGCCAACCGGGATGGGCCGCGAGCCAGGCCATGACCCAGGTGACCGCCTCCTCGGTGGTGGCCCGGCTCGAAGATCTACGGAGGCACCCGCTCGGCGTGGGACTACGGTCCGCTCGGTGTCGCGCTGAAGGAGAACG
>NZ_JBEZGQ010001079.1:0-2713 GCF_040650095.1 Actinoplanes sp. NPDC048791
GCTGCCGAAGCGGCTGGTCGGGTCCTCCGGCGGCGGGGGCGGCTTCGACCAGCGCATCAGCCGGCCAGCCAGACGACCAGGAACGACAGCAGCGCCGCGCCGCTGCCCAGCACCAGGCCGGCGGCGGCGCCCCAGCGGCTCCCGGTCCGCGCGGCCACCCCGAGGTAGCCGGCCACGCCCGCCTCGACCTCCACGAACGCCGGCTGCCCGGAGCCGGGTGCGGCATCGATCCAGTCGCCGAACTGGTGGCCGTACCCGGCGAAGTGCTCGTCGGGCTCGCCGCACTGCCGGGCCACCCGCTGTCGCAAAGCCTCACGCCATGAACGGTTCACGTCATCCCCCGCCCGCCAGAACTCCCAGCGCCGCCCCGGCGACGACGCATCCGACAACCCAGATCGACAACCAGAGCGCGGCCCGGCGCAGGGCCACCGCTTGCGCCTGGCGGCCGATCGCGTCGTACGCCCGGTGCACCCGCTCGGGCCGCGTGGCCGGACCGTGCTGGGCGTACGCGCGGATCTGCTCGATGGCGCCGGCGAACGCGTACACCAGGTCGGTACGGGTGCCCGCCGCGACCGGAGCCGGCCCGTCCGCGCAGCGCTGCTCGGCCGCGAACACCTCGGTCAGCCAGGACTGCGCCCACGGATGCGGTGACTCGATGGCGATCTGCCCGCGCGGCCCGGTGCCGAACGGCTCGGCCAGCACGACGATCAACGGCTCCCAGCGGGGATCGGCCCAGTGCTCCCGCAACGCCCTCAGCACCGCCTCCTCGCTGTCCGCCACGCGCTGCGCCGGGTTGTCGGGATCCGTGTGCAGCAGCGTGTGTTCCACCCAGTGCCGGCCGGCGAGCGCGCACAGCACCACGATCAGGAAACCGAAGCGGTCCTGGGCGTAGAGCAGGCCGGGCGTGAGGTTCCAGCCGCGGGCGGTGTCGTGCCGCATGCGACGGATGCCGCCGTACTCGTAGAGCTCGGTGCCGCGCAGCACGGCCGGCGGCGGGTCGGCCTGGGTGGCGGCGTCGGTGTCGATCAGCACGTAACCGCTGCTGTCCTGGTTGGCGCACCAGCAGACGTTCTCCGGCTTGATGTCGCAGTGCGCCCACTTGAGTTGGTGCAGCTGGTCCAGGCCCGCGGCGAGCAGGCGGAAGTCGCCCAGGTGCTCGGTGCCGGGCCAGCGCCGTACCGGCTCCCAGCGCAACAGGTCGATCTGCGGGGAGACGGCCAGCAGGTAGAGGTCGGGGCGGGCGCCCTCGCCGATCCACGACGGCAACCGGCGGTGCAGCTGCGCGACGATCTGATCGGACGGGGTGCCGAGCCGGGTGGTGACCGCGCCGGAGAGCTGTTCGAGCTGGCCGTCGCCGCGGACCACCTGCACCGGCACCACGGCCCAGGGCGGCTCGACGGGGGTACGGCGGTCCGTACCCCCGAGGTAGCGGTTGGCCCGCTGCAACGCCGTCGCCTGCTCGTGCAGGTGCTGGCGCAGCGCTTCGGCGTCACCGAGATCGGCGCAGCCGTAGATCTTCACGTGCCAGTCCGGCCAGCCGTTCCGCTCGTTGGTCGCGGTGGTGAAGATGACCTGCGTGTGGATGCGCCGCAGCTGACCGGTCGCACCGCCCCCGATCGGCGGCACGTCAAAGTCGACGCTCTTGCGTTCCCGCCCGCTGGGCGGGGCGACGGTCAGCAGCACCTGCCACTGTGGCCCGCTGAGGTCGATGACCATCGCGGGTTCGTCCGGATCAGCCATGGCCGCCCTCCCAGGCGAGGTGGTAGTCGAGCAGGGTGGACGACGCGGTGCCGTCCGTGTAACCGATCGAGCCGGCCGGCCCGGCCTGGATCAGCCGGCCGTCCGGGTGCAGCGGGGTGCCGTCGATCGTGACCAGGTAGTCGGGCCGGATCCGGGACCGGGCGAACTCGACGCGGTGGCCGTCGTGGCGCAGATACAGCAGCTCGCCGCGGGGCAGGAAGGTGGCGTACTTGGGCAGGCGTACCGAGGCGTCGGGGCCGGCGCGGCCGGTCCAGCGGCCCAGCGGCACCCAGGCCGGGGCGGAGGCCAGGTGGCAGACCCAGCGGAAGTCGGCCCCGTACCGCAGGGTCAGATGCGCGGTCGCGACCACCGGTGGCAATTCTGTGCTGGCGAGGGGCATCGTCTGCTTCGGGGCGGGCCGGGCCGGCGGCTGAATCAGGAACTCGTGGCCGGGGTCGGGCAGCGCGGGGTCGACGGCGAAACCGACCGAGACGACCCGGGCCCGGGGCAGCTGCGCGTCGATGTGCTGGTGGACGATCCGGTGCACCTTGCCGCCGAACTCCCGGCTCATCGGCGTCCGGGTCAGCACCGACACCGAGATCCGCAACGAGCCCGGGTCCAGGCCGCCCGCGTTGACGATCGTGCAGTAGCGCCCGACCGCACGCCGGAACGCATCGAGGACGGCCCGTTCGAAGCGGGCGTCGGCCGTACTCATCGGGTCTCTCCGATCGCTGTGCCCATCGCCGCGGCGAGTTGCCGGGCCCGCAGTCCGCCCCCGGCGTCGTCGCCCGCCTCCACGACGACCGCGTAACCGAGGGGACCACGGGGGGTGTCCAGGAACCCGCCGGCCCATGAGTTCTGAGCTGCGAAAACGCCGGTGCTGCCGCGGGCCAGCGCAGCCCGCAGCCGCCGGCTCGTCTCCGCGCTGAGCGCCTGTTCCGGCTCGACGGTGGCCACCGCGGTGGTGCGCCCG
>NZ_JBEZGQ010001080.1:0-2712 GCF_040650095.1 Actinoplanes sp. NPDC048791
CCAGCGCCTGCCGGTAGCCCTCCAGGCGGCGGGCCGCCGTGCCGTTCTCCAGATGCGGCTGCAGACCGACGGCGGCGATCCGGGTGCGACCGACAGCGATCAGGTGCTGGGTGATCTCGCGGGCCGCGGCCACGCTGTCGACCGCGACATGGTCCAGCAGGCCGTCCGCGTCCTGCTCACCGAGCAGCACCACGGGTACGCCCCCAGCACCCCGGCGCAGCTCCTGGGGGGACAGCGCCCACGGGCTCAGCACGAGACCGTCGATGACCTGGCCGCGTACGCCGTCGAGCAGCCGGCGCTCGTGCTCGGCGTCGCCGTCGGTCTGCTGGACCAGCAGCATCCACGAACGTTGCTCGGCCTCGCGGACGAGCAGGCCGGCCAGTTCACCGAAGTACGGCGAGGCGATCTCCGGGATGGCCAGCGCCACCAGTCCGGACCGGCCGCCGCGCAGGTGCCGGGCAGCGGCGTTGGGGCGGTACTGGAGCTCGTCGATCGCCTGCTGCACCCGGGCCCGGGTCTCCGGGGCCACCTGGGCGAAGCCGCTGACCACGTTCGACACCGTACGGATCGACACCCCGGCGCGTTCCGCCACCTGCCGCAGGCTCGCCGTCATGATCGACCTCCCATGGTGCAAACCCTACCGGCTACCACTTGCCACGTTGCATGCAACGTTGCAAAGTGAGGGCATGACTGACACCGACGCCGGCGTGCGGGCTCGCGACGCCATCTACGACCAGGGGATCACCGCTTGTCCGGGCGCCTTCAGCGTGGCCTGGACGGACACCGTCCGGGAGGACATCGAGAAGGCGTTCGCCGAGGCCCGGTCCCGGCCCGGCGGCGCGGTCGGCCGCGGCCCGCACCGCTACTACGTCGAGATCCACCCCGAGCAGCTGCGCGGCTTCGTCGACCTGGTCACCCACCCGTGGGTCACCGCGGTGTGCGAGGCGGTGCTGGGCCCGGAGTACGAGATCGTCGAGCTCGGCTTCGACGTCCCGCTGGCCGGCGCGGTCAACCAGCCGTGGCACCGGGACTTCCCGATGCCCGAGGTCACCCGCCAGGAACGGCGGCTCAACTCGCTGGCGTTCAACCTCACCGGCGTCGACACCACCGAGGAGATGGGGCCGTTCGAGATCGCCCCGGGCACCCAGTTCGACGACGAGCCGGAGTTCGGTCACGGCATGTTCCCGCCGAAGCCCTTCTACCCCCGTTACGAAGAGCGGGCCGTCCGCAAATACCCGAAGCGCGGCGACATCTCGGCCCGCTCGGCACTGACCATCCACCGCGGGACCCGCAACTACTCCGACATGTCACGGCCGGTGCTGGTCCTGGGCGTGGACGCGCCGGGCGCGGGCAACGGCGAACGGCACGACACCGCCGTTACCCGCGCCTATTGGGACGCTCTGCCGGAGCAGGTCAAGGCTCACCTGCACTGCGCGGTCGTGGATACCCTCACCCCGATCACCCAGAAGCACACCATCGAGGGCCTGGTGATGGGCGAGGCCTGAGAAACGACTCGGCCGGGCACGGCGGCCCGGCCGAGCTATCGGTCCTTCAGATGCCGAGGCGGTTCGTCAGATGCCGAGGCGGCGTGATCCCGCGGCGGCCTTCACGATCACCGGCACCAGGGCGGTCGGGTCGAGGCGAGTGCGCAGCGTCGGCACCCAGCCCGCGTCCGGGGCGAAGTCCGGGTCGTAGGCCGCGTTGTACGCCGCCACCAGGTCCACCGCTCGCGGCGCCCGGCTGCCCACCTGCACGAGCGTGCCCTTCGCGGTGATCTTCGTGCCCTTCCAGTACTTGATCAGGTCGCCGTCACCGACGTCGGCGCTGCGCAGGAAGTAGTTGTTCTCCGCGTAGATGCTCGACTCGAAGCCCACGCCCAGGGAGTAGCCGTAGTCCTCGGCCGTGGCCACGTACAGGTTGTTGTAGATGTCCACCTGGCCGAAGCGGACCCGCGGCGCGCGCTGGACCACGTTGCCGAAGCGGTTGTGGTGCACCGTGACGCGCAGCTTGCCCACGTCCACGCCGGGGGTGTCCGTCGAGCCGATCAGCATCGTCTTGTCGTGGTCGTAGTAGTTGTTGTACGAGACGGTGACCAGGTCGGAGCCGCGGATGATGTCGCTGGCCCCGTCGTGCACCTGGTACGGCCGGTCGAAGTACAGCGGCTGGGCGGCGTCGTGGTTGTTGCCGTCGCTGAAGGTGTTGTGGTCCAGCCACACGTTGGTCGCGCCGGTCAGCGACACCAGGTCGTAGAGCGAGTTCCAGTTGCCGGTCGAGCCGTCGGTGGGGTCCCAGGCCGGGAAGCAGTCCGCGGCGTCGGTGAACTCGATGTTGCGCACGATCACGTTGTGCACGTTCTGCAGCACCATGCTGCCGTGCTCGATGCGGGCGCCGTTGATGCCGATGACGGTCGTGTCGGACGGCACGATGATCTTGATCTGGTCGCCCTGGCGCTTGGCCGAGCGGACCCGGGCCTCCTCCAGCGGGCCGGTGGGCTTGGTCGCCCGGCCCCAGACCGCCGGGTCGTACGCCTGCAGGAAAGCCTCCAGGCTGTACGCCGGGTCGGCATAGTCCGCGCAGGTCAGCGGCTTGTTTTCGGCGTCGACGCTCATGCTGAACCGGCCGTCGACGAGGACCAGCCGCGGGGCGGCCTCGCCGCTCAGGGCCGCGATGAGTTCGGCGCGGTTGTGCACGACGAAGGTGTGGGCGGCGTCG
>NZ_JBEZGQ010001081.1:0-2707 GCF_040650095.1 Actinoplanes sp. NPDC048791
GCGGCGGCCAGGGCGGCGGCAGCGGCAGCGGCAGCAGCGGCAGCAGCGGCAGCGGCAGCAGCAGCGGCAGCGGCAGCAGCAGCGGCGGCAGCGGCAGTGGCAGCAGTGGCAGTGGCGGTAGCGGTGGCAGCAGCAGCAGCAGCAGCAGCAGCAACGGTGGCAGTGGTGGCAGCACTGGCGGCAGCAGCAGTGGCCAAGGCGGTGGCGGCGGCTCGGCGGATGAGCAGCCCGGGACGAAGGCGCCCGCCGAGCAGGAGCCAGTCCCACCGGCCCCGCCTGCGGTCAAGGTCGCCGTCAAGATCGCGCCCGTGGTCGCCGTCCGGGCCGAGGTGGCCGTCGCCCGCGACGCCGAGCCCGCCGAGGAGCCGGAGCCCAGCGACCAGGACACGCCGTGACCCGCCCACCGGCCCGCCGCAACCGCAACCGCGGCCGCTCCCGCCGCCGGCTGCTGCCCCGCCCCCGGGTCCTGCTCGGCACGCTGCTGATCAGCCTCTTCGTCGGCGTGCTGGTGGTGCAGGCCTACATCAACGCCGAGTTCACCGGCGACCACCTCGAGTCCGAGGTCGGCGACCAGGACGGCGTCCCGGCCGCCATCCGCAACGGCGGACCGATCATCAACACCACCGGCGGCCAGGAGAGCTCCAACCGGCTGCCGGAACGCACCATCGCGCTGACCTTCGACGACGGCCCCGACCCGGAGTGGACGCCGAAGGTCCTGCAGGTGCTCAAGGAGAACGACGCGCACGGCACGTTCTTCGTCGTCGGTTCCGAGGTGGCCCGCAATCCCGAGCTGACCCGGAAGATCACCGCCGACGGCAACGAGCTGGGCCTGCACACGTTCACCCATCCGAACATGCAGCGGCTGGCCCCGTGGCGGCGCACCTTCGAGCTGTCGCAGACCCAGGTCGCCATCGCCCGCGCCGCGGACGTGCACACCAACCTGGTGCGGTTCCCGTACTCCTCGAAGCCGCAGGCCATCGACGAGGTGAACTGGGGGATCGTCAAGGAGGCGGGCAAGCAGGGCTACCTGGTCGTGGTCAACGACCTGGACAGCGAGGACTGGCAGCGCCCCGGCGTCGAGCAGATCGTCCGCAACGCGACCCCGAAGGGCGACACCTCCGCGGTCATCCTGTTCCACGACGCGGGCGGCGAGCGGTCCCAGACGCTGGCGGCGCTGCGGGTCTTCATCCCGATGATGAAGGCGCGCGGCTACCGGTTCACCACGGTCACCGAGGGCCTGAACCTGTCCATCGCGGACCAGCGCAAGGACTCAGCCGCGGCGGTGCCGCTGCTGCCGGTGAACCCCGAGGCCAGCAGCACGGACAAGCTGCGCGGGACGGGACTGCTCTGGACCGTACGGCTGGCCGACGGCCTGGTGTGGGCCCTGGCCGGACTGTTCCTGGTGGTCGGGCTGCTGACCATCGCCCGTACGGCATTGCTTCTCACCCTCGCCACCCGGCACGCCCGGCAGCGCCGCAAGCCGGGCTGGTCCTGGGGTCCGCCGGTCACCGAACCGGTCTCGGTCATCGTGCCCGCCTACAACGAGAAGGAAGGCATCGAGGCCGCCGTCCGGTCCCTGGCCGGCGGTGATTACCCGGACATCGAGGTGGTGGTCGTCGACGACGGTTCAACCGACGGCACGGCCGCGATCGTCGAACGGCTCGGCCTGCCCAACGTGCGGGTCATCCGGGTGCCCAACGGCGGCAAGGCCAACGCCCTCAACACCGGGATCGCGCTGGCCCGGCACGACATCATCGTCACCGTCGACGGCGACACCATCTTCGAGCCGGACTCGATCCGGATGCTGGTGCAGCCGTTCGCCAGGCCGGCGGTCGGCGCGGTGGCCGGCAACGTCAAGGTCGGCAACCGCGAGACGCTGGTCGCGGCCTGGCAGCACATCGAGTACGTGATCGGCTTCAACCTCGACCGCCGCCTGTACGAGGTGCTCAACTGCATGCCGACCGTGCCCGGCGCGATCGGCGCGTTCCGCCGTGCGGCGCTGGCCCAGGTCGGCGGGATCAGCGACGAGACGCTGGCCGAGGACACCGACGTGACGATGGCGCTGTGCCGGGCCGGCTGGCGGGTCGTCTACGAGGAGCGGGCCAAGGCCTGGACCGAGGCGCCGGCGACGCTGGAGCAGCTCTACCGCCAGCGGTACCGGTGGAGCTACGGGACCATGCAGGCGATGTGGAAGCACCGCCGGGCGCTGACCGACTCCGGCGACTCGGGGCGCTTCGGCCGGGTCGGGCTGCCGTTCCTGGCCCTGTTCGGGGTGGCGCTGCCGCTGCTGGCTCCGGTCGTCGACATCATGCTGCTGTACGGCCTGGTCTTCTGGGAGCTCAGCGCGACGATGGTCGCCTGGGGGCTGATGCTGGCCCTGCAACTGTTCACCGCGGCCGTGGCGTTCCGCTTCGACAACGAGTCGCTGCGTCCGCTGTGGCGCCTGCCGCTGCAACAGTTCGCGTACCGGCAGCTGATGTACCTGGTGTTGATCCAGTCGGCGGTGACCGCCATGACCGGCGGCCGGCTGCGCTGGCACAAACTGCACCGCGCCGGACTCACCGGTGCGCGCGACCTCGCCGCGGAGGCCCCGATGATCCCCTCGATCCCACCCGCCGGGCCCAGCCCGGGCATCGCACCGGCCGTCGACACCTGGCCGCCGGTGCTGGGCCAGGTGAGCGACCCGCACCATCCGGCGACGGGCCGC
>NZ_JBEZGQ010001082.1:0-2701 GCF_040650095.1 Actinoplanes sp. NPDC048791
GCAGACCCCGTTCCTGACCCGGCGGGCCCTGGCCGAGCTGTTCGAGCTGCGGCCGGACCAGGTGCGGGTGCTGACCGGCCGGGTCGGCGGCGGCTTCGGCGGCAAGCAGGAGATGCTGGTCGAGGACCTGGTGGCGCTGGCCGTACGGCGCACCGGCCGGCCGGTGAAGCTGGAGTACACCCGCGCCGAGCAGTTCACCTCGGCGACGACCAGGCACCCCTTCACCGTACGGATGAAAGCCGGCGCCCGCCGCGACGGCACCCTGACCGCCCTGTCCCTGCGGGTCGTCTCGGACACCGGCGCGTACGGCAACCACGGCCCGGCGGTGATGTACCACGCCTGCCACGAGTCGATCGCCGTCTACCGCTGCGCGAGCAAGAAGGTCGACGCGTACGCGGTCTACACCAACACCGTCCCCTCCGGAGCGTTCCGCGGCTACGGCCTGGGCCAGGTGTCGTTCGCCGTCGAGTCGGTGCTCGACGAGCTGGCCCGGCGGCTCGGGCTGGATCCGGTGCTGCTGCGCGAACGCAACATCGTGCGTCCCGGGGAGCCCCTGGCCGCGCCCGGTGACCACGCCGATGACCTGATCATCGCCAGCTACGGCCTCGACCAGTGCCTGGACGCCGTACGGGCGGCGGCCGCCGAGCCGATCACGCAGCCGGTGCCCGACGGCTGGCAGGTCGGGGAAGGCATGGCCCTGGCCATGATCGCCGCCGGGCCGCCCGGCGGGCACTTCGCCGACGCCGCGATCACCCTGCTGCCCGACGGCCGCTACGAGATAGCCGTCGGCACGACCGAGTTCGGCAACGGCAGCACCACCGTGCACGCCCAGCTGGCCGCGGACACGCTCGGCACGACTCCGGACCGGATCCTGGTCCGCCAGTCCGACACCGACGTGGTCGCCCACGACACCGGCGCGTTCGCCTCGACCGGCGTGGTGGTGGCCGGTCAGGCCGTCCTGCACGCGGCCCGGGCCCTGCGCGAGCGGCTGCTGGTGCTGGCCGGGCCGGGCGCGGTCCGGCTGGGCGTCGACGCCGTGACCCTGCAGCAGAGTCAGCTCAGCCTCAAGGATCTGGCCGCGTCGGCACGCGAACCGGTACGCGCCGAGGGGCACTGGACCGGCACCCCGCGCTCGGTGGCGTTCAACGTGCAGTGGTTCCGCGTCGCCGTCGATCCGGGCACCGGTGAGCTGCGGATCCTGCGCAGCGTGCACAGCGCCGACGCGGGCACCGTGCTCAACCCGCTGCAGACCCGCGGCCAGATCGAGGGCGGGGTCGCCCAGGCGCTGGGCGCAACGCTGGCCGAGCACGTGGACATCGACGCCCAGGGCCGGGTCACCACGGCCGGGTTCCGGCAGTACCACCTGCCGACCCTGGCCGACGTGCCGCCGACCGAGGTCGTGTTCGCCCGGACCGAGGACGCGATCGGCCCGCTCGGGGCCAAGTCGATGAGCGAGAGCCCGTTCAACCCGGTGGCGCCGGCCCTGGCCAACGCCCTGCGCGACGCCACCGGGGTGCGCTTCACCGAGCTGCCGTTCACCCGCGACCGCATCTGGCAGCGCCTGCAGGCCGGCTGAGCCCGGCCGGCTGACCCTGTGTCAGCTGCGCAGGAACAGCAGCACGGCCAGGACCCGGCGGCTCTCGCTGCCGGTGGCGGGCAGGCCGAGCTTGCCGAAGATGCTGGACACGTACTTCTCCACCGCGCGCAGGGTGATCACCAGACGGTCGGCGATCCCCTGGTTGGACGTGCCGGCCGCCATCAGCTCCAGGACCTCCCGCTCGCGGGGCGTCAGCCGGGCCAGCGGATCGTCGCGGCGCCGGCGGGACAGCAGCGTCGACACGATCGTCGGGTCGACCGCCGAGCCGCCCGCCGCCACCCGGCGGACCGCGCCGATGAAGTCGGGGACGTCGCTGATCCTGTCCTTGAGCAGGTACCCCACGCCGTCGGCCGAGTCGGCCAGCAGGCGCATGGCCAGGCCGATCTCGACGTACTGCGACAGCACCAGGACGGCGAGACCGGGGTGGGCCGCGCGGAGCTCGATCGCGGCCCGCAGACCCTCGTCGGTGTGTGTCGGCGGCAGCCGGATGTCCACGATCACCACGTCCGGGACCTCGACGCGGACCTGCGCGCGGAGCTCCTCGGCGTCACCGCACCGGGCCAGCACCTCGAAGCCCGCGTCGGTCAGCAGCCGGGCGATGCCCTCGCGGAGCAGGACGCTGTCCTCGGCGATCGCTACCCGCACGGCAGGTCCGCCCGTACCCGGGTGCCGCCGCCGCTGGGGGTCCACACCCGCAGCATCCCGTCGAGGGCCTCCACCCGGTCGGCGAGGCCCCGCAGGCCGGTGCCGCGTTCGGTGTCGGCCCCGCCGACGCCGTCGTCGACGACCTCCACCACCAGGTCGTCACCGGTCCGGGACACCTCGACCGTCGCCGCGGTGGCCTGTGCGTGCTTGCCGATGTTGGCCAGGCTCTCGCACACGACGTAGTACGCGGCCACCTCGATCGCCTCACCGACCCGGCCGGGCAGGTCGACGGTCAGCCGCACCGGCACCGGGGCCCGGGCCGCCAGCGACTCCACCGCCACGGCCAGGCCGTGGTTGCTGACCACCGCCGGATGCTGGCCGCGGGCCAGGTCACGCAGCTCGGCCATGGACACCGCGATCTCCGTCCGGGCCTCGGTCAGCAGCGCTGCGGCCTCCGGG
>NZ_JBEZGQ010001083.1:0-2700 GCF_040650095.1 Actinoplanes sp. NPDC048791
GCCACCGCCTCCTCGACCAGGGTGGACTTGCCGATGCCGGCCTCACCGACGATCAGGGCCGCGCCACCCTCGCCGGCTGCCGCGGCGGCGCGCAGCCGGTCCAGGGCAACGACCTCGGGCACCCGGCCCACCAGAACCACGGGCCCAGCGTAACTACGGCGTGACCGCGATCTCCGCGCCGAGCCGGTAGCCGTCGCACAGTTCCAGGTCGTCGCCGCTCCAGAAGCGGCCCGGGTCGTACCAGCTCGGCTGCTTGCCGTGCGGCAGCAGGCCCATGTCCTCGTAGGTCACCGCGACCACCTCGGCGCAGTACGCCGTCTCGAGGTCGGCCTCCTCGGCCCCGGGCTCCTGCCACGGCAGCCGGATGCGGGGCACCCGGCCACGGGCCCAGCGCCAGGCGAGCTGGGCGCTGGACGGGAACGGCGTGCCGTCGAGGCGGGCGACCGTCTTGAGCGCCTTGTCCTCCATCTCGGTGGTCACCGGCTGCTCCAGCTGCCGCAGCCAGCCGCGCTGGCCGTACCGCCGGGCCCAGACGGTGACCGCGTCACGCAGGTCGTGCAGCTGCACACCGCGCTGGAAGGTGCCCGACCACATGTCCGGCAGCGACTTGCCCAGCTCGGCGTGCCACATCAACGGTGGCATGTCCTCGATCACCAGCGACATGCCGACATGGTTCACCGGGCTGTTGGTCATCGCCTGGATGGCCCGGTCCGGGCCGGAGCGGCCACGGAACAGCCAGATGTCACCCGTACGCGTCAGATCTATGGCCTCGTCGAGGCTGATGTCGGCGACCACGTGTCTATCCTCAGCAGATGCGTTGGTGGAAGGTAGCGGGACTGGCCGGGCTTGCGGGAATCACAGCCACGGGGGTGGTGCTGGCTCGCTCCGAGCGGCGGCGCCGGGCCTACACCCCGGACGAGATCCGGGAACGGCTGCACGCGCGGGTCGCCGAGGGCACGGCCGACAAGGCGCCGGAGCCGTCCGACAGCGAGCGGGACTGACCTCAGACAACGTCGGTGTCCCGCAGCAGGGACCACAGGCCGGCGCCGTCCGGGGCCGCGAACCACGTCTTGCCGCCCGAGCCGACCGCCTCGGGTGTGCCCGACGGCCCGGGGACCGCGCCGGCCAGCACGGCCTGGGTCGGCGAGAGCCGGCGGATGGCCACGGCCGCCACGTTGTCCGGGTGCTCGCGCGCGAACTCGGAGTAGATCTCCTGGTCGTGCTGGCCGTCATCGCCGATCAGCAGCCACTTGATGTCCGGGAACTCGGCCGACAGCCGGCGCAGGGTGTTGCGCTTGTGCTCCTGGCCGCTGCGGAACCACCGGTCCGGGGTCGGGCCCCAGTCGGTGAGCAGCAGCGGGCCGGCCGGGTACAGGTGGCGGGACAGGAAGCGGGCCAGCGTCGGCCCCACGTTCCAGGCGCCGGTCGACAGGTAGAACACCGGCGCGCCCGGGTGGGCCGTGACCAGCCGTTCGTAGAGCACCGCCATGCCCGGGACCGCGGCGCGGGCGTGCTCGTCGAGAACGAACGTGTTCCACGCCGCGAGCAGCGGACGGGGCAGGGCGGTGACCATCACCGTGTCGTCGATGTCGGAGACGACCCCGAACTTGATGCTCGGGTCCACCACCCGGATCGGCGCCTCGACCGGCTCGGCACCCTCGGTGCTCAGCCGGACGCTGCCCCAGCCGGGCTCGAGGTCGCCCTTGACCCGGGTGTCGACGTAGCCACTGCGGTCGGTGCGGGTCTCGTGGACCTGGTCGCCGATCTGGATCCGCACCGGCGCGTTGTTGACCGGTGAGGTGGTGAAGCTGCGCCAGCCGCGCACCTTGTCGAGCGGCCGGGCCGAGCGGGTGCGCCGGGTCAGCACGACCCGGGCCATCACCCGGGCCCAGCCCGGGGCGCCGTAACCGGTGTACGCCGTGATCACCGGCGCCCAGCCGCGCTGCCGCAGCCGGCGTTCGATGATCTCGTGCACGGCGTCCTCGATGCGCGCGGCCCGGTGCAGCCGTACGGCAGGCGGGCGGCCCGCCGGGGTCAACGACACTTCGGCCTCCTGCCGTCCGTCATCAGCGACCCCGACGGTACCTGGCCTGCCTGAGTCCCGCCTCGTAAGTCCGGGTGCGGGCAGTCCGCCGGGTGACCACATTCCACTCTGGACGATCGCCGGCGGCTCAGTGCACTGCCAGCCGGGCCTTGGCCGGGCGCGCCGGCGTCCACTGCTGCTCGTAGTGCACGTCGCTGCCGGCCGGGACCCGGACCGTGCGGGCCTCGGCCCGCAGACCGCGCAGCGTGGCGGCGGCCCGTTCGGACTCGTGCCACGCCAGCCGCTCCTGCTCGGCCGCGGCCTGGTAGGCGGCGAATCGGTGCTCCCGCACGGCGGCCCGCAGCGCGGCCTCCTGGGCGACCGGGTGCCGCCGCGGGTTCCAGCTGCCGCGGTGCGCGAGCACCTCGTTGAGCTGCGCGATCGACAGCTCCCGGTGCCGGCAGGCCGCGGTGGCCATCCGGTGCAGGTTGCGCTCGCGGTCGGCGAGCTCGGTGCGGGTGCGGCGCTGCTTGAAGATCGGGAAGGCGGCCGCGGCGGCGACCCGGCGCGCGTCCCGGTCGGCCGCGTCGAAGGCCGCCCAGGCCGCGTCGACCTGCTCCTGGGCGCGTTCCCATTCGGCCCGGCGGCGACGGGACACCTCGGCGGCGCGGTCGGCG
>NZ_JBEZGQ010001084.1:0-2694 GCF_040650095.1 Actinoplanes sp. NPDC048791
CTTCGCGTACGCGACGGCGGCGCTGGACCGGGCCCGCCAGGCGTACTCGTGGAAGCGGGTCGCCGCGCAGGTCGGCTCGGTGTACGCGGCGGTCTCCGGCCGCAAGCCCAGCGAGACGGGCGCCGAGGCGACGGTGTAGCCCAGGGTCCACCGATCGGTTGACCGGTGGACTCGCGAGCTGGTCGATTCGCCGCCCTGCGTCCGCTGCGACGCTGGGCTCATGACAGTCATCACCGTCGACCACCTGCAGAAACGCTACGGCGACACCGTGGCGGTCCGGGACGTGTCGTTCACCGTCGAGCGCGGTGAGATCTTCGGCGTCCTGGGCCCCAACGGCGCCGGCAAGACCACCACCGTCGAATCGATCGCCGGGCTGCGTACGCCGGACGCCGGCACTATCACCGTGCTGGACCGCGATCCCCGCGACCCGGAGCTGCGCCGGCTGGTCGGCGTGCAGCTGCAGGAGAGCCGGCTCGCCGAGAAGATGACCGCCGGGGAGGCCCTGGAGCTGTACGCCGCGTTCTACCCCGAGCCGGCCGACTGGCGCCGCCTCGCCGACGAGCTCGGTCTCGGCGGCAAGCTGACGACCCGCTACGGCAAGCTCTCCGGCGGGCAGAAGCAGCGTCTGTCCATCGCGCTGGCCCTGATCGGCAACCCGGCCATCGCGATCCTGGACGAACTCACCACCGGCCTGGACCCGCAGGCCCGGCGGGACACCTGGGAACTGGTCGAGTCCGTCCGCGACCGCGGGGTCACGGTGCTGCTGGTCACCCACTTCATGGAGGAGGCCGAGCGGCTCTGCGACCGGGTCGCCCTGATCGACGCGGGCGCGGTGGTGGCCCTGGACACCCCGGCCGGGCTGGTCGCCCGGGTCTCGGCCGAGCAGCGGATCCGCTTCCGGCCGTCCGTACCGCTGGACGACAGCGTGCTCACCGGCCTGGCCGAGGTCCGCGAGGTCCGCCGGCACGGCACCCAGCTCGAGGTGATCGGCGAGGGCAACGTGCTGCACGCCGTCACGGCGGCCCTGGCCGCGCACCGGATCATCGCCAACGACCTGCGCGTCGAGCAGGCCAGCCTGGACGACGCGTTCGTCCGGCTGACCGGGCGCGCCAGCACGGGGGAGCAGTCCTGATGCACGTCTTCGCCAAACTGACCCGGTCCGAGTTCCGGTTGCTGCTGCGCGAACCGATGCAGCTGTTCTGGATCTTCGTCTTCCCGTCGCTGCTGGTGGTCATCCTCGGTTGCGTACCGCCGTTCCGGGAGCCCAGCGCGGACCTCGGCGGCCTGCGCGTGATCGACCTGTACGTGGCCATCGCGATCATCCTGACCCTGGCCTCGCTGGCGTTGCAGGTGGCGCCGATGGTGCTGGCCACGTACCGGGAACGGGGGATCCTGCGCCGGCTCGCCACCACCCCGGCCCGGCCCGTCGCGCTGCTCGGCGCCCAGCTGGTGATGAGCCTGCTGACCGCGATCGGCTCGGTGGTCCTGCTGCTGCTGGTCGGCCGGCTGGTCTTCGACGTGGCGCTGCCGCGGCAGGGCGCCGGTTTCGCGGTCGCCTTCCTGGCCACCGCCGGTGCCGCGTTCGCCATCGGGCTGTTCGTGGCCGCGGTGGCACCCGGGGGCAAGGCGGCCAACACCATCGGCACGCTGCTGTTCTTCCCGCTCATGTTCTTCGCCGGGCTGTGGACGCCGCGCGAGGTGTTTCCCGAGGTGCTGCGGCGGATCGCCGACCTGACGCCGCTGGGTGCGGGCGAGCGGGCGGTGCAGGACGCGATGAGCGGGCAGTGGCCGGCCTGGGGATCGCTTACCGTGCTGGTGGCGTACATGCTGGTGTTCGGGCTGGCGGCGGCCAGACTGTTCCGCTGGGAGTGAGAGCGATGTCCGAGGTGAAGCGGCTGGAGATGCGGCAGCGCCGGGCCGATCGGCGGTTGCTGCTGCTGCCGTACGCGGCGCTGCTCGGCTCGACCGTGATGGTGATCGTGGCCGGCGACCTCGGCCTGCCCCGGCAGGGGCTGCCGACCACGTTCGCGGTCGTGGCGGTCACGGTCGCCTGGCTGCTCTGGATGGTCACGCTGCATCCGCAGTGGCAGGGCCGGACGCGACCCGGGGCCGTGTTCTTCGCCGGCCTGCTGGTGCTGATCGTGCTGCTGGTGTGGTGCCACCCGATCTACGGCTTCTTCGCCTGGACCGGCTACCTGTACGCGGTCTCCAGCCTGCGCGGCCGGTGGCGCCTGGCCGGCGCGGCCGCGGTCGCCTGCTGCACGGCGGTCTCGCAGGTCGGCGGCTTCGGCAACATCAGCACGGCCGGCATCTGGCTCGCCTTCGTCATCCTGCTGGCGTTCAACATCAGCATCGCGGTGACGATGACCCACCTGTCCATCACGAACACCGACCACGCGACCCTCCGGGCCGAGATGCTGCGCCAGCTCACCGAGGCCAACGACAAGTTGGCCGGGGCGCTGAGCGAGAACGCCGGACTGCACGAGCAACTGCTGGTGCAGGCCCGCGAGGCCGGCGTCCTGGACGAGCGCCAGCGGATGGCCGGGGAGATCCACGACGTGCTGGCCCAGGGGCTGACCGGCATCGTCACCCAGCTCGAGGCGGCCGACCAGGCGGCCGGCCGGGACAGCGACCGGCGCCGGCACCTGGACACTGCGAAGCAGCTGGCCCGCGACAGCCTCACCGAGGCCCGCC